>NZ_QKLI01000008.1:0-130846 GCF_003224255.1 Curtobacterium sp. MCBD17_030
CGGGACCGCGGGCGTCGGCAGCACCGAGGGCGGTGGGACGGCGGCGGCCGAGCGCGGCGAGAAGGCGGCGGTGGCGGACGCGCCGCGGTCGTCGTCGTCGTCGTCGTCGGCGGGGGCCGTGTCGTGCACGACGACCTCGACGTCACCGGGGAAGACCTCGCCGGTACGGGCCGCGTCGTCGCTCAGGGACCAGCTCGAGCCGGAGGGGGTGGTCCGCTCGTCGGTACGGTCGTGCTCGGGGACGGTGCCGTGACCGCGCTGGCGGGCCGGGTCCGTCGGGGTGACCGCGGCCGGCTCGGCGGCCGGCTCCGCGACCGGCTCGGCACCGACCGGGGTGCCCGTCGCCCAGGAGCCCGCCGCGACGAGGTTCGTGTCGAACGCATCACGGGTCAGCGTCGTCGGGACCTCGCCGGTCTGGTCGTCCAGCAGGGACCAGTCGAACGGACGGTCGGCCTGCGGAGCGGCATCGACGTCGTCGCCCAGACGCAGGAGTTCGGTGAAGGTGGGCGGCTCGGACGTGGGCGGCAGCGAGTCCTGCACCCCGAGCGGCTGCGCGTCCGGACCACCGCGGAACGCGGGCGGAACCGGGGTCCCGGCGGGAGCACCCGCGGTGGGACGGGCACGGCCGAGCCAGTCGACGTCGTCACGACCGACGCCGTCCGGGTCGGTGCGGCGGCGTTCGTCCTCGATCGCCCGGGCCTCGGCAGCGCGGAGGTCCCGATCGGTCCGGGCGGTGGGCAGCGAGATCGCGCGGGGGTCCGGCGCGTTCGACACGGGCGGGACGGCGGCGGGCGGCGGCACCCGGCCTGCGACACCGCCCGGTAGCGCCAGCTCCTCGGGCATCGAGATGGCCTGGGTCGCCGCGGGGTCCGGCTCCGCCGCGGCATCGGCCTGCCCGTGGACGTCGTCGGCCTGCCCGTGAGCGATGTCGTCGTGCTCGTGGTCGGCCCGCGGCGCGGAGGCCGGCACCGACGCGGGGGCCGTGAACGGCTCCGGCTCCGGCTGCCCCGCTTGTCGAGCGGCACGTTCGGCCTCCCGACGCTCACGGCGCGACGGCCACTCCTCCTCGGTGATCGGCGCGCCGAAGATGTCCGCCGCACTGCGGAGACCGTGGAACGGAGCGTCCGGGTCGGGACCGCGCCGAGCCTCCTGTCCGCCGCCCCCGTCTTCGGGCGCGACCGACCGGTCGGACTCGTCGCGCCCCTCCGGACGCTCCTCGGTCACGCGGACAGCCCCAGGTCGGCCAGCCCGATCGCCGCCAGGTACGGGTAGCCGGCCGCCTCGATCTTCTCCTTGGCGCCGGTGTCCCGGTCGACGACGACGGCGACGGCGGCGATGACGGCGCCCTCGCGCTCGAGCGCCTCGGCGGCCTTGAGCGGGGACCCACCGGTGGTCGAGGTGTCCTCGAGCACGATGACGCGCTTGCCGCGGACGTCGGGGCCCTCGACCTGACGGCCGCGGCCGTGGTCCTTGGGCTCCTTGCGGACGACGAAGGCATCGTACGAGCCGCCACGTGCCGCGGACTGGTGCAGCACGGCGCTCGCGATCGGGTCGGCGCCCATCGTCAGACCGCCGACGGCGTCGACGTCCGGGACGCTCGCGATGAGGTCGGTCATGACCTGGCCGATCAGGGGCGCGACGCGGTGGTCGAGGCTCACCTTGCGGAGGTCGATGTAGTAGGAGGCCTGCTTCCCGCTGGTCAGCGTGAAGTCGCCGTGGAAGACCGCATCGGCCTTGATGTGCTCGATCAACTGCTCGCGCGCGTGGGTCACGGTGGTCAAGGGTAGCGGCGACGGCCGTTCCGCGCTCACCCGAGCGCACTGTCCGGCTGCTCCGATGCCGACGCCGGTACGCTCCGGTCATGCCCCTCGCCCGTCCGCGGGACGGCGTCCGACCGATCGAGGCCGGCGGCCGCCGCCCCCGATCCACCGTCGTCCGGGCGGTCGCGCAGGAGGCCCTCGGTGCGGTCCTCGCGCTGGTGCTCGCGGTCCTCGCCCTGCGTCACGTGCTCGCCACGGCCCGGGTGGCGCTCCTCTGGTACGACGGGGACTCGGTGCTCCTGCCGCTGGTGGCGCGGTCGATCGCGCTCGGACAGCCGTTCGAGTGGGCGATGTCCCCGGCGCTGTTCTTCTTCCCCGAACTGCCGGTCTACCTGGCGACCGCGGCCGTGACCGCGACACCGCAGCAGGCCTTGGCGCTGAACGGTGTCCTCGTCCTGCTGGCCGTGTACGCCCTGGTCCGGGCAGCGGCGAACGAACTCATGCCGTCGGCCGGTCGCCCGGCTCGGGTCGCCGTGTCCGTGGTCGCCGTCGTCCTGCTGACCATGCTCGTGTTGACGGAGTCCTCGGCGACCGCGACCTCGCTCGAACTGGCCTCGCTGCTCCTCACGACGACCTACTACTACGGCGCGGTGCTCGCGATGCTCGGGACCGCCGTCCTGGTCCTCCGGACGGTGCGGACCGGGCGGGCTTCGGTCCCCGTCCTCGTGACGCTCGGGCTGGTGGCGGTGCTGAGCACGGCCTCCAACCCGCTGTACGTGCCGTGGTCGGCCGGACCGGTCGTCGTGACGCTGGCACTGCTCGCGCTCGCCCGCCGCGTGCCCTGGCGACCGGCGACCTGGGTCTCGGTGACGCTGACGCTCGGTGCCGTCGTCGGGTACCTCCTGCGGATCCCGCTGCGGCCGTTCGTCTCCCTCGACCCCTCGACCTACGTGCACCCGGAGCGGGCCGGGGCGACCGCCGCGTTCTTCGCGTCGCTCACCGACGACCGGGCGGCGTCGGCGGCCGGGGACACCGGACTGCTGCTCATGCTGCTCGGGGTGCTGCTGAGCGCGGGCGGGACGGTCTGGGCGTGGCGCGCACGGACCGCCCGGGCGGTGCTCGTGGCGACCGCGCTGCCCCTGGTGACGATCGTGGCCGTGTCGGTCGGGGTGGTCGTCGCCGGCTCGGAGACACCGCGCTACCTCGAGCCGGTCGTCGCGATGCCGCTCCTGGCCGTCGTCGCGGTGTGCGAACTCACCCGGACCACCGTCCGTCGGACCCGGCTGCACCGACCGGTGCGCGGTCTCCGGACCGCGCTGGCGGTCGCGGCCGCCGCGGTGCTCGTCCTCGGGGTCGCTGTGACACCCGGCACGGTCGGGGCCGTGGTAGCGGCGCGGTACACGCCGGTGACCTGCCTGGACCGTTGGGTCGACGCGCAGCGGAACGCGGGTCGCGACCCGGTCGGCGTCGGTCAGTTCTGGACGGTGCGTCCGCTCGCGGCCTACGCGCAGCAAGACGTCCGACTGCTGCAGGTCCGCGACTCGTTCGACACCTACCCCTGGCTCGTCGACCTCGGCGCCTACCGGGACGCCCGCCCGGACTACGTCGTGATCGGCTCCGGGGACGTCTGGACGACCCCCGTCGAGGACTCGCTCGGACGCCCGGCCACGATCACGCACTGCACCGGGTACGACGTGTACGACTACGCGGGCACCGGGGGCGCCGACGTGCTGCGGCAGCGGGTCGTCGGGTCGGCCGAGCAGATCCTGCGCGACCGCGGGTTCTGAACGGGCGGGTCCTGCGCGGCGGGAGCCCTCGCGCCTCGGTCGGCACCGGGGTACGCACCCTCCACAGCACGGATCTCTCGCCCGTGTCGTCCACAGCGGAGCGTCGCCGCAGGGTTCGACCTGTGTGGATGTATAGGCTCCGTTCCGATGTCTCGCACCGTGGTCCCCGCCTCCCGTCCCCGCTCCGCCTCCGCCGCGGGCCGCCGACGCCTGCTCGCCACCGCGCTCGCGATCGCCGGCCTGGTCGGCTCGCTGGTCCTCGACGCACCGGTCGCGCAGGCGGCCTCGTACCCGTCGTGGGACGACGTCGTCGCGGCCCGGGGCAAGGAGTCCGCCAAGCAGTCACAGATCGTCGAGATCCGCGGCATCATCGCCAGCCTGTCGGAAGAGGCGGACGCCGCGAAGGCCGAGGCCGATCGACTCGGTGCCGCATTCGAGGCCGCACAGCGCAGGGCCCTCCGCGCCGCCGAGAAGGAGCAGGCGCTCCGCGACGACGCCGAGGAGCACGCCGAGATCGCCGACGCCAGCGCGGCGCAGGCCGGCCGCTTCGCCGCACAGATGGCCCGCTCGGGCGGTGGCGACGTCACGACCAGCGTGATCACCGGGGGCGAAGGCACCCGCGACCTGCTCTACGACCTCGGAGCACTGAGCAAGCTGTCCGAGCAGGCCGAACGCGTCGAGACCGCGGCCACCACCGACGCATCCGTCGCCCGCTCCCTCACCGCCCAGGCCGACCGGGCAGCCGTCGCGCTGAAGGACCTCGCCCAGGCCGCGCAGGACCGGATGGGCGAAGCGCAGGCCGCGTCCGACCGTGCCCAGGCCGCCTACGACGAGCAAGAGGACAACAAGTCCCGGCTCGAGGCGCAGCTCACCTCGCTGACGTCCGGCCGCGCCACGACCGAGGCCCAGTACGAGAAGGGCGAACGGATCCGCAAGGCCGAGGAAGAGCGCAAGCGCAAGGCGCTCGAGGCCGAGTTGGCCCGCCAGCTGCGTGCCCAGCAGGCGGCGGCTGCCGCGGCTGCGGCGAACCAGGGCGGCGGTGGCAGCGGTGGCGGCGGCGCTCCGTCCGCCGGTGGCGGCGGGGCGGCACCGGGCTCCGGCTCCGGGTCCGGCTGGGTCCGCCCGGCCGGTGGCTGGATCACCAGCGGTTACGGCGTCCGCGTGAACCCGTACACGGGTGCGGTCGCCATGCACGACGGCCTCGACCTGGGCAGCGGCTGCTCCACCGCGATCGTCGCCGCCTCCGCCGGCACCGTCGAGTACGTCGGCCGGTACGGCGGCTACGGCAACTACGTCCGCATCGACCACGGCGGCGGCGTCAAGACGGCCTACGGTCACATCGTCGACGGCGGGTTCCGGGTCGCCCCCGGGCAGCGGGTGGGCGCTGGTGCCCTGATCGCGCTCGTCGGGTCGACCGGCAACTCGACCGGCTGCCACCTGCACTTCGAGACGCACGTCGGCGGCGGCACCGTGAACCCGGTCGGGTTCATGGCGGCTCGCGGGGTCGGCTTCTAGTCCGCGCCTCCTGCGATCAGTGCCGGGAGGCCCCTCCCGCACCGCGCCGATCGTCGACGTCGTCGACGTCCAGCTCCCACATCATGCGGTACCAGGCCGTCCGGTCCCGGTCCTGCGGCAGCCCGTACGCCTCGTGGAACAGGTCGTCCCACCCGGGGCCGTGGTTCCACCCGAGGCTCATCGACGCCACCGCCAGGTCGGCCCACCGGTCCGCGACCCCGAGGGCGCCGAGGTCCACGTGCCCGATCCACCGCCCGTCGTCGCCGACGAGGGTGTTCGGCGTGCAGGCATCGCCGTGGCAGACGACCAGCTGGTCGGTCTCCGGCTGCGGCCCCATGGCGTCGACGTCCCGTCCGGCTGCCCGGGCACGGTCGAGTCGTTCCCAGGTCGACCAGACGAACGGGCACGACGCGACGGGCAGCGTCTCGTGCATCGCCCGGAGTCCCTCCCCCACCGCGATCACCGCCGTGCGCGGGTCGTCGTGCCACCGCTGGTCGACGGCGCTCCACCCGACGACCGGCCGGGTGGTCATCCAGGCGCCGGACTCGTCCGCTCCGTGGTGGACGACCTCGGGCACGGTGAGCCACCGGCCGGCCCACCGGAGTCGAGCGACCTCGGCGGCGATCCAGGGCGCGTGGTGCGGTGGCACCCACTTCACGTACGCGTCGGCACGGTCGGGGGACGGGCCGATCCGGAAGGTCTTGCCGCCCGCGGAGTTCACCCACACCGGCACGAGGGTCCGGCCGTCGGCGACCTCGGCGACGGCGTCCGGGACCGTGACCGGTTCGTCCGGCTGCCCACCGCGGCCGGCCAGGTCGTCCGGGCGCTCCACGTGTCAGCGCACCCGGTCCGGGCGCGAGGACCCGCCGCGGACGATCCGGAGCAGCACCGGCAACCGCTGTCCGAGCAGTGCGTCCAGGTCACGGACGACGTCCTCGACGCGGTCGACGACCTCCCGTGGTGGTGCTCCGCGCCGGGTGCGGACGACGATCCGGATCGCGGTGCGGCGGCCGACGCGTCGGACGTCGACCGCCAGGGACGCGACCTGCGGCAGCGGGCTGATGGCGGCGGAGAGCGCGTGTTCGACCGCCGCAGCCTCGATCCTGACCTGACCGGGCAGTGAGCCGTCGGGCCCGTCGTCCTGCAGGACCGTGCCGGTGCGACCACCCCCGATCGCGCTGAGCACGAGCAGCGCCAGGACGCCGAGGACGACGGCCCCGCCGAGCGCCCACCACCACGCGGACGAGTCGGCAGCGCCGGACCGGACGCCGCCGAGCGTCCGGTCCGCGGCCGTGTGCCAGAGGTCCGCCGCCGCGGGCAGCGTCTGCACCAGGACGACGGCGACCCCGAGCGCCAGGAACACCAGGCCGACCAGGACCAGGACGACCCGGTTCAGTGCGCGGTTCGTGCCGTTCATCCGTCGATCCGGCCGGTGGAGCGCACGCGGACGTGTGCGGTGAGCGGGGGGACGGCGTCCACGGCGGCGAGTTCGCGTTCCACGGCCTCGGAGGCGGCGAGCGCGGCGACGTCCACCCCGGAGGCCGGCAGCAGCACGACGTCGAGCGTCCGGCGACCGACGGAGCCGACGGCGGCGTCCGGCGCGAGACGGGTCGCAGCGCGGGCTGCGCGGGCTGCGGCGGAGGCCAGGACCTCGTCGTCGACGACCACGCCGAGTCGGGCCGAGCGGACGGCGTGCCGGGGTCGTCGGGACGGCAGGAGCCCGTGCAGCAGGAACCAGAGGCCGACCAGGGCGATGACGGCACCGACGGCGATGACCACGGCGTCGACCAGGCCGGCCGGGGCCCGGACGGCGGTGTCCACGACGGTGCGCGGGTCGATGCCGGCGATGCGCTCGTCGAGCAGGACGACGACCGCGGCGGTCCCCACGGCCGCGGCGAGCACCAGGAGCAGGACCAACGCGGCGACGACGGAGGGTGTCCTCGACGCCGACGTCTCGCGCCGGACCATGCGACGCACGAAGCGGTCGTCGTCCGCGGGCGGGGTGTCCTTGACCGGCTCCGGGCTCACCGGACCCTCCGAGGCACGTCCAGGACGGCGGACGAGAAGGTCACCGAGACGCGCTCGACCTTCCGCCCCGTGATCGTCCGCAGACGCTCGGCGATGGTGGCGCGGGCGCGGTGCGCCGTGACGAGGACCGGCTCGTCGGGGACGGTGTGCGAGCCGAGCGCCGGCAGCACGAGCGGGCTGGTGACCTCGACCGCCAGCGCGCCGCGACCGTCGTCGACCACCCGGGCACGGACCTCCCGGAGGGGTGCACGGAGCGCCTCGGCGGCGACGGCCTGGGCGGTGTGCACGAGTGCCGGGGACGCGATCCGGTCGGTGCCGGGCAGCGCGGCTGCGCTCACGAGGAACTCCGGCGACCGCGGAGCACGTCGAGCAGGCGGCGGACGTCGACGTCGCCGCTGACGATGCGGCCGATCAGGCCGCCGAGCGCGATGGCGACGGCCACCACGACGAACGCCCAGAACCCGAGCGTGAGGGCGACGATCGCCAGGACCGCCCCGACGGCCATGCCGACGACAGTGGTGTTCACCGGACGCGCGTCTCGGGCGCAGTGGCGGGGGCGTCGAGCGCGGGGATGTCGACGTCGACGATCGCGATGTTGACCTCGGTGACCTGCAGTCCGACCAGGTCGGTGACGGCGTCGGTCACGGCCTGGCGGACCGCGGAGGCGACCTGCTGCATCGGCATCGGGTAGGCGACGACGAGGGTCAGGTCGACGGCGGCCTGGGTCTCGCCGACCTCGACGCGGACGCCCTGGCCGAGGTCGCTCGAGCCGATGGCGTCACGGATCGCGCCGAACGCCCGCGCGGTGTTGCCCCCCAGGGCGACCACGCCGGCGACGTCACGGGCGGCGATGCCGGCGACCTTCGCGACGACCGCGTCGTCGATGATCGTGCGGCCCTTCGCGGTGACCTGGGTGGTGGTGCTGCCGGTGGTCGTGCCGTCCACGCGGTCGGAGTCCGTCGTCGTTGCCATGAGTGCCTCCTGCGGTGCTGGTCGGATGTGGGTCCAGGCAACACCCTGCCACCGGGGCGTGTCCGCCGACGGGGCCGGGACGCCCCGGGCGGCCGGTCGGTCGCTCCCGGTAGGTTCGATCCCATGCGCGTCGCGACCTGGAACGTCAACTCCGTCCGCACCCGAGTCGGCCGGGTCGTCGACTGGCTGGTGCGGGAGGACGTCGACGTCCTCGGCATGCAGGAGATCAAGTGCAAGCCGGAGCAGTTCCCGGTCGAGGCGTTCGAGGCCGCCGGCTACACGGTCGAGGCGCACGGCCTGAACCAGTGGAACGGCGTCGCGTTCGCCAGCCGTCTGCCGATGGAGGACGTCACCCGCGACTTCCCCGGGCAGCCGGGCTTCCTCAAGGGGCAGGAGGGCCCGGACCTGCCCGTGGAGGCCCGTGCCATCGGCGTCACGGTCGAGGGCGTCCGACTGTGGAGCCTGTACGTCCCGAACGGCCGTGAGCTCGGCGACCCGCACTACACGTACAAGCTCGACTGGCTGGCGCAGCTGGCCGACCGCACCGCCGAGTGGCTGCAGGCCGAGCCCGACCTGCCCCTCGCGCTGATGGGTGACTGGAACGTGGCACCGCTCGACGAGGACGTCTGGGACATGCGTGTCTTCGAGGGCTCCACGCACGTCAGCGAGCCGGAGCGTGCGGCGTTCCGCACGTTCGAGGAGCGCGGCCTGCAGGACGTCGTCCGGCCGCTCGTGCCCACCGGGTACACGTACTGGGACTACAAGCAGCTCCGCTTCCCCCGCAACGAGGGCATGCGCATCGACTTCGTGATGGGCTCGCAGGCGTTCGCTGACGTGACGGTGGGCGCCACCATCCACCGCGACGAGCGCAAGGGCGACGCTCCGAGTGACCACGTTCCGGTGTCGGTCGACCTGGACCTCGACACCGTCCTGGACGACGACCGCCCGATGATCTTCTGACCGGCCGGGAGGCGCGTCCGGCCCCTGCCGGCTGCCCCCGCGGCACCCCGCTCACCTCCGCCGAACGGTCACACCCTGTTGCTCAGGCCGCCCCCGACCGACACTTCGTGACCCCTCGGCGGAGGCACACCGGCGCGGCACGGTCCGACGGCCCCGCCGCCCCTACGGGTGCAGCAGCGCCGCGATCCCGACCAGGACCGGCACCGACCCGACGGTCGTGAGCAGCACCACGTCCCGTGCGACCGGCACCGCGGCTCCGTACCGCTGGGCGTAGTTGAAGACGTTCTGCGCCGCCGGCAACCCGCCGAGGACGGTGAGCACGAACACGCGCTGGTCGTCGAGCCCGAAGGCGTACCGGGCGAGCAGGAACGCGACCGCCGGCATCACCAGGAGCTTCACGCCGCTCGCCAGCAGCACGTCGGCCCGGGTGGCCGCGTCCCGGAGCGGTGCCGCGCCGTGCAGGTTCATCCCGAACGAGAGCAGCACGACCGGGACCGCTGCGCCGCCGACCAGGGCGAACGGCTCGAGCACCGGGTCCGGCAGCGTGATGCCGGTGACGGAGCAGAGCAGGCCGAGCAGCGACGCGATGATGAGCGGGTTCGACACCGGCCCGAGCACCCGACGTCGCCACCCGCCACCGGAGGCCGTGGCCGCGTCGAGCACGGTCAGCGCGATCGGGGCCATCACGACGAGCTGGAGCATGATCACCGGCACCACGGCGGTCGCCTGACCGAGGACGTAGACGGCGACCGGCAACCCGATGTTGTTGGCGTTCGAGTACGAGGCGGCGAGTGCCCCGACGGTCGTGGTGGTGAGCGGCCGCCGGAGCACGAGTGCGAAGACCAGGGCGGTGCCGGCGGCGACGGACAGCGCGGTGATCGCCGACACGGCGAGCATCGGCGAGAACAGCGTCCGGACGTCGGCCGTGGCGATCGTGTGGAACAGCAGGCACGGCATGAGGACGAAGAACGCCAGCCGGCTCAGCACGAACTGCGCATGCGGTCCGAGCAGTCCGGCGCGACCGACGCCGTAGCCGGTCACGATGACGGCGGCGATGATCGCGAAGCCGATCAGGACGCCACTCATCCTGCCCATCTTCGCAGGCCCGTCGGGAAATACCGGTGCGCCCACGGTTGTTCCGGCAACCATGACCACGCAGACGACGCTCTCCCGCTCCACGGACTCCAGCCAGCCCCTCGTGCCCCTGCTCGAGGAACGGTGGAGCCCGCGTTCCTACGACGAGACCGCGACGATCTCGGACGCGCAGCTCGACGCGCTCCTCGAGGCCGCTCGGTGGGCGCCGTCCGCGGGGAACACGCAGCCCCGCCGGTTCATCGTCGGTCGTCGCGGCACCCGCACCTTCGATGCGATCCACGCGACGCTGATGGGCTTCAACGGCGTCTGGGCCCACCGCGCCGGCGCACTCCTGGTCGCCATCGCCGAGCCCGTGACGGCCGACGGCGACGAGCGACGCTGGGCGGAGTACGACCTCGGCCAGTCCATCGCCGCACTCGCCGTCCAGGCACACGCCGAGGGTCTGCACCTGCACCAGATGGGCGGCTTCGAGGTCGACGCCGTCCGCGCCGCCTTCGACCTGCCGGAGCGCCTCGTCCCGGTGACGGTCACCGCGATCGGCCACGTCGCCGACGCCGCGCAGCTCGACGAGAAGGCCGCCGCGCGCGAGGTCGCCCCGCGCACCCGCATCCCCCTCGACGAGGTCGTGCTGGTCAAGGAGTAGTCGCCTGGCATGATCGAGGGCATGCCCGCACCTCGCCTCGTCGCCTTCGACCTCGACGACACGCTCGCCCCGTCGAAGTCCCCGCTCGATCCGCAGATGCTCGAGACCTTCGCCGCACTGCTCGAGGTCGTCCCCGTCGCCGTCATCAGCGGCGGGAACTTCCAGCAGTTCGAGCAGCAGCTCGTCACACCGCTGCGGAAGCGTTCCGGTCTGCGTCTCGACGACCTGCACCTCCTGCCGACGTGCGGCACCCGGTACTACGCGTGGGAACGGGACTGGGTGCTGCAGTACGCCGAGGACCTCACCGACGACGAGAAGGCCCGCGCCCTCGCCGCCGTCGAGGCGCAGGCGAAGGACGCCGGCTACTGGGAGTCCGAGACGTGGGGCGCGATCCTCGAGGACCGCGGGTCGCAGGTCACGTTCTCCGCACTCGGCCAGGCGGCTCCGGTGGACGTCAAGAAGCGCTGGGACCCGACCGGAACGAAGAAGGACGACCTCCGCCGCCGCGTGCAGGCCGAGCTCCCCGACCTCGAGGTCCGCTCCGGCGGCTCCACCAGCATCGACATCACCCGCAAGGGCATCGACAAGGCCTACGGCATGCAGCGCCTGGCCGAGCTGACCGGCATCGCGCTCGACGACATGCTCTTCGTCGGCGACCGGCTCGACCCGGAGGGCAACGACTACCCGGTCAAGGCTCTCGGCGTGCCCACGCACGCGGTCGAGGGATGGGAGGACACCGACGCGTTCCTCCGCGAGCTCATCCCGACGCTCCGGACCGCCTGACGCGCCTCCCGGCCGGGAGGCCCGTCCGAGGTCGTCGGATCGTCAGCGGATGCTGCGGACGGCCTCGACGAACGCCCGGATCGCGCGCACGTCCTTGACGCCGCGTTCGGACTCGACACCGCTCGACACGTCGACGCCGTCGGGGTCGAGGCGCTGCACGAGGCCCGCGACGTTCTCCGGTGTGAGGCCGCCGGCCAGGATCCACGCCTCGTCGACGGTGCCGGTCAGCGTCGCCGGGTCGACCAGGTGCCCGCTGCCGGGGACGGCCGCGTCGAGCAGCAGCAGGTCGTGGTCGAACGCGGTGCGCTGTTCCGCGGTCTCGGCCAGGTAGTCGGCGGCGGCCAGGGCGCGGATCGTGAAGAAGCCGGCGTCGCGGGCGCGGGCGAAGTCCGACGCGGACTCGCGGCCGTGCAGCTGCAGGGTGGTGAGCCCGACGGCCGAGGCGATGCCGACCACCTCGTCGATCGGCTGGTCACGGAACACCCCGACGGCGTCGATGCCGTCCGGCAGGCGCTCGGCGAGCTCCTTCGCGGTGTCGGCGGTGACGGTGCGGGGGCTGCCGGCGGCGAAGACGAACCCGACGGCGTCCGCCCCGGCCTCGACGGCGGCGTCGACCGTCTCCGGGGTGGAGAGGCCGCAGATCTTGATCCATCGCTGGTCGCTCATGCACCCATCCTGCCTGATCGGCCGCGGCGAGCAGCCAGTGGGGGGCGGCTCGTGCTCCCGCTCAGTGCAGCGCGCCGACGACGTAGCTGCCGACGCACGCGACCGCGACCGCGACGGCCGTGGCCGATGCGGCCAGGACGTTCCGCCGACGCCAGCGCCGGACCACGTCGAACGTGCCGCGCCGGGCGTGCCGGTGGGCGGCCCGGTGCATGCGGTGCTCCTTGCGGCGGACCTCCCGATCGGGTCCCAGCGGCACCGGACCGGTGACCTGCGTCGACCCGCCGCGCAGGGCACGGGCGACCGCGACAGCCGTGGGTCGGCGTGCCGGGTCCCGCGCGGTCATCAGGGTCAGCAGTTCCCGCCACTCGGAGGCGACGGTGTCGGGGACCTGCGGGTCGCGGCGGAGCCGAGCGAGGGCTGCCTCGATGACGGTGCCGGAGTACTCCTGCACGCCCGTCAGCGACTCGAGCAACACCAGGCCGAGCGAGTAGACGTCGGTGGCGTAGCTGATCGGCTCGCCGGCGACCTGCTCCGGCGACAGGTAGGCGGCGGTGCCGATGATCGTACCGTCGTTGGTCAGCCGGGAGCCGTCGACGAAGTGCGCGACGCCGAAGTCGGTGAGCTTGACGGTCCGGACGAACCCGGACGCACCCTCGTCGCTCAGCAGGATGTTCGCGGGCTTGACGTCGCGGTGCACGATCCCGCGGGAGTGCACGTAGGCCAGGGCATCGGCGAGCTGCGCCCCGAGGTCCGCGACCTCGTAGTTGTGCAGCGGGCCCTCGGCCAGGCGGCGCAGCAGGGTGGCGTCCGCGATGAGCTCCATCACGATGAACCGGTGCGGGCCGTCCTCGAAGTCGTGGGTGCCGGCGTCGTAGAGCGGGATGAGGCCCGGGTGCGAGAGCATGCTGAGCAGGCGGATCTCGCGCTCCTGGCGGACCCGGTCGGCCGTGGTCATGCGCTCCGGCGTCGCGAACATCTTCACGGCGACGGCACGGTAGGTGTGCTCGTCACGTGCCTCGTACACCGAGCCCATGCCGCCCGTGCCGATCAGTTTCACGAGGCGGTACCGTCCTGCCAGGACGGTGTCCGCTCGCGCGGTGTCGGTGGCCAAGCTCATGCGTTCGTCGATCCTTCGGGAGTCCGGATCCGCGTCGGTCCTCGCGGTGTGACTCCTCGGCAACGGTACGCGCGGCCCCTTCGATCCGAGGCCCGGTTACCCGAATGTGACCCGTCCTCGGGGCGCAACTGCGCAACAGGGATGGTGCCAGCGTCCTGTGGAGCGGCCCGGGTACCGTCCGGGTCCCGGAGAGCCGTCCGGACCAGGCGGGAGGCCGACATGCGCAAGGGCGACGAAGTGCACTGGAACACGTCCCAGGGCACGACGACGGGCAAGCTCGTCGAGAAGAAGACCGCGGACTTCGAGTTCGACGGGCAGACCTTCAAGCCGACCGACGACGACCCGTACTGGATCATCGAGTCGGAGAAGTCCGGCAAGAAGGCGGCCCACAAGGAGTCGGCGCTCACGAAGGCCTAAGGGCCACCACTCAGAGGCGGCCAGCCGGCTACTCCGACGCGGTCGACCGCGCCGCGGACCGGCCACGTCGGACCCGGCGGACGACGAACGCCACGATGATCACGACGACCGCCAGGTACACGGCCCGGTCGATCCACTCGGTGTACGCCTCGACGCGCTCGTACTGGGTGCCGAGGGCCGCGCCACCGAGGACCAGGATCGAGTTCCAGAGCCCGCTGCCGAGCACGGTGAACAAGCTGAAGGTGCCCAGGTGCATCCGGTCGGCGCCCGCAGGCAGTGAGATCAGGCTCCGGACGACCGGCACCAGACGCCCGAAGAACACCGCGCTCTTGCCGTGCCGGTGGAACCAGGACGCGGCCTTCCGGAAGTCGTCCTCGTCGACGAGCGGCAGCTTGCCGAACCAGCGGACGGTCCGGTCGAAGCCGATCACCGCGCCGAGCCAGTAGAGCACGAGCGCCCCGACGTACGAGCCGGCGGTCGCCAGGACCAGCACGAGCGTCAGGTCCATCCGGCCCGCGCCGGCCAGGAACCCGGCGAGGGGCAGGATCACCTCGGACGGGATCGGCGGGAACACCGTCTCGATGAAGAGCATGAGGGCGACGCCCCACTCCCCCATCGAGTCGATGACCTGCAGGACCAGGCCGGTCAGCCCGCCGATGTCGGGGTCCGGTTCACCGCCTGATCCGGAGGACGCGGTCGGGACACCGACGTGGGCGACGGTCGAGGGCACGGCAGTCGTCATCCCGTCACCCTGCCTGAGCGGGCTGACAGACTCCGGTGTGCGGCCCGCCCGCGCGACCGAACGCGCCGCCCGCGACCGCCGCGACCGCGGCGACCGCCCAGTCGGCCGCGACCGCGCCGACCACCCCCAACCGCCCGTTCCGCCGTGACCGCCCCGACCACCCCCAACCGCCCGGGCTGCCCGGTCAGGCGACGCCGGCGTGCAGCCCCACTCCGAGACCCAGCCGCTCTGCCCGCGCGGTCGCCAGGGACCGCGCCACGGCTCCCCGCGACACCGCGTCGCGCCCGAGACCGGACGGCACCACCGCGACCGCCGGGGCACCCGGGACGCCGAGGCCCGGCAGTTTCTCGAGCTCGGCGGCCAGGGCGGTGCAGAACTCCTCGCCGTCGGGCAGCACCTCGCCGCCGACGACCACGACCTCGGGGTCCACGGCCGCCACGAGCTGCGCGACCCCGGGTGCCACGTCCGCGGCGAGCGCGCGGACGGCGGCCCGCCCGTCCTCCACGCCCAGTCCGGCGCCGGACCCGCCCGGCAGGGCGTTGCCACCGGGACCACCCGTGGACGTCGGGCCAGCGCCGGGATCGCTCCGTGCCTCCAGGGCGCGCGCCGCACCCGGCCACCCGGTCGCGGCGAGTCCGCCGACCTCGCCCGCTGCGCCGTGGGCTCCCTGCGCGACCGAACCCCCGACGACCAGTGCCGCGCCGATCTGTCGTCCCATCACCAGGAGCAGGCCGTCCCGGACGCCGTGAAGCCGGCCCCAGGCGGCCTCGGCGCGGGCCGCTGCCTTGGCGTCGTTCTCGAACACGGTTACCGCGTCGGGGACCAGGGCGGCGATGCGCTCGGTGATGCCCTCGCTCTGCCACTCGGGCGCGGCGACCGTGTGCACGATCCTGCCGGTGCGGTCGATGATCGCGGGCACGCAGACGGTGACCGCGAGCAGCCGTCCGGGCGGCAGGGTGCCGACCAGGCGGTCGACGACCTCGCGGACGGCGGCCACGGCCTGTTCGATCGGCGCCAGGGTGGGGGCGAACTGCTCGGTGCGGGCGACGGGGTCGCCGTGCAGGTCGGCGAGGACGCCGACGACGGCGTGCAGGCCGAGGTCGATGCCGAGCACCAGTCCGGATCGCGCATCGATGCGGAAGCGTCGGGCTCGTCGTCCGGCGCGGTTGGGGGTGGCGACGGCCTTGAGCTCCTCGACCCACCCCTCGGCGACCAGGTCGGTCAGGGCCGCCTCGACGGTGGGCCGCGTGAGACCGACGGCGGCGACGAGTTCGGTGACCGTCCGGGAGGCCCGCCCCGGGTCCCCGACGTCGGGTCCGGCCCGGAACAACTCGGCCAGGACCGCGCGGGAGTTCATCCTGCGGAGCAGGGCCGGGGAGCTGCCGATCGTTGACATGCTCGAGTGCGTCGCCATAATCTCCACATTACGAAAGACCGTTGAGGAATGGTGGAACCGACATGCTGATCCCCCGACCACGATCCCGGAACGACTCGTCCGGCACCTTCACCATCGACGAGCGCACGCGCATCAGCGCCGAGCCCGCCACCGAGTCGACCGCACAGTACCTGCAGCAGGTGCTGCGAGCCTCCACGCGGCTGCCGCTGTCCGGCGCCGGCGACTCCGACGCGCCGGTGATCGCCCTGCGGATCGCCGCGACGCCGGAGGACCTGCCCGCCGGACCGGGCGAGGACCGCGAGGAGTCGTTCCGCCTGAACGTCACGCCGGACGCCGTCACCGTCGAGGGCGGCGGCGCTGCCGGGGTGTTCTACGGCGTCCAGGCGCTGCTGCAGTTGCTGCCCGCCGACGTGTACCGCCGAGGGCAGGTGCGCACGGCGGCGTGGACGCTGCCGGCGACCGTCGTCGAGGACGCTCCCGCGTTCGCCTGGCGCGGCGTCATGCTCGACGTGGCCCGGCACTTCCGCACCAAGGCCGAGGTGCTGCGCGTCATCGACCAGCTCGCGGCGCACCGGATCAACCGCATGCACTTCCACCTCACCGAGGACCAGGGCTGGCGCATCGAGATCAAGAAGTACCCGCGGCTCACCGAAGTCGGCTCCTGGCGCCGGGAGTCCCAGGTCGGCGCGCACGTCCCCGACGCGGACGGGGTGCTGCAGGTCGCCGGGTACGACGGCCGTCCGCACGGTGGCTTCTACACGCAGGACGACATCCGCGAGATCGTCGCCTACGCCGAGGACCGCTTCGTGACCGTCGTGCCCGAGATCGAGACGCCCGGGCACGTCCGCGCCGCCCTCGCCGCGTACCCGGAGCTCGGCGTCCACCCCGAACGTCGGGTCGAGGTCTGGACGAAGTGGGGCGTGGCGCACGACGTCCTCAACGCCGACGACAGCACGGTGCAGTTCTTCAAGGACGTGTTCGACGAGGTCGTCGCGCTGTTCCCGTCCGCGTACATCGGGCTCGGCGGCGACGAGTGCCCGAAGGACCAGTGGGAGGACGACCCGCGCACCCAGGAGCGCATCCGGCAGCTCAGGCTCGAGGACGAGGAGCAGCTGCAGGCCTGGATCATCGGGCAGCTCGCGGCGCACATCGAGTCGCACGGCCGCCGGGCGTTCGGGTGGGACGAGATCCTGGAGGGCGGCACGCTCTCCCAGTCCGCGACCGTGGTGTCCTGGCGGGGCATGCGCGGCGCGGTCACGGCGGCCCGTCGGGGACACGACGTCATCTCGACGCCGGACGACCAGGTGTACCTGGACTACCGGCAGAGCGACCTGCCGAACGAGCCGATCCCGGTGTCGATCGTGCTCACCGTCGACGACGTCTACGCGTTCGACCCGGTGCCGTCGTCGTTGACCGAGGCCGAGCGGGCGCACGTGATCGGCGGCCAGGCGAACATGTGGACCGAGCACGTGGACACCGTCCGACGGCTCGACTACCAGCTGTTCCCCCGCGTGGTCGCGCTGTCCGAGGCACTCTGGTCGGCGGACGTCGCCGGGCCGCGGGACGTCGCGGACTTCCGGCAGCGCCTGACCGAGCACCTGACCCGCCTCGACGCCCTCGGGGTGGAGTACCGCCACGAGTCCGGGCCACTGCCGTGGGAGGAGCGCCCGGGCGTCCCGGGCCGCCCGCACTCCCGCGAGGAGCGCGCCGCCTACATCGACGCGGTCACGGCGAACATCGCGGTGTAGTCCGGCTGCCTGCGGGGCGCGCCCACCGGTGGCGACACCCCGCTCACCTCCGCCGAGTGGTCATGAACTGTCGTTCTCGAGCCTCCAGAACGACGCTTCGTGACCACTCGGCGTCAGCGTCCGGGAGTGTCCCGCCACCCGTGTCACCACCGGCACGTGACGGACGGGAGGCCCGGTGCCAGCTGGCACCGGGCCTCCCGTCCGTCAGGTGGTGCGGCTACACCGCGACCGGCGCGCGCTGGCCGACCGTCTCGCCGGCCGAGGCCGCCTGGGCGGCGGCAGCATCCGTCGCCGCCGGCGCCCGGCGCACCCACTTCTTCAGCGCCACGAGGACCAGCGCGGAGACGACCGTCCCCGCCAGGACCGCCACGATGAACATCCCGATGCCACCGATCGCGAAGAACACGAAGATCCCACCGTGCGGCGCCCGAGACGTCACGCCGGCGGCCATCGAGATCGCTCCCGTGACGGCAGCGCCGACCATCGACGCCGGGATGACCCGCAACGGGTCGGCGGCGGCGAACGGGATCGCACCCTCGGAGATGAACGAGGCGCCGAGCAGCCACGCGGCCTTGCCGTTCTCGCGCTCGGGCTTGGTGAAGCCGTTGCGGTAGAGCACGGTCGAGGCGAGCGCCAGGGCGAGCGGCGGGACCATGCCGGCGGCCATCACCGCGGCCATGATCTCGAACGGCACGACGTTGCTGGCGGACCCGGCACCGAGTCCGGCGACGGCGAACGCGTAGGCGACCTTGTTGACCGGGCCACCGAGGTCGAAGGCCATCATCAGGCCGAGGATGATCCCGAGCAGCACCGCCGAGGCTCCGGAGAGCGAGTTGAGGAACTCGGTCAGCTGGGTCATCAGCCAGGCGATCGGCCCGCCGAGCACCAGGAGCATGAGGCCGGAGGCGATGATCGACGCGAACAGCGGGATGATCACGACCGGCATCAGCCCGCGCAGCCAGCGCCACGTCGGGATCCGTCCGATCCAGTAGGCGGCTGCACCGGCGATGAGGCCACCCACCAGGCCGCCGAGGAACCCGGCGTTCATGAAGACGGCGATGGACCCGGCGACGAAGCCCGGCGCGATGCCCGGCCGGTCGGCGATCGCGTACGCGATGTACCCGGCGAGGGCGGCCACGAGGAACCCGAGCGACACCGAGCCGATCTGGAACGCCGCAGCGCCGAGGTAGTACCCGAGGCCCTGCGCCGGCAGGTCGAGGAGCGTGGAGTGCTGCAGCGTCCACACGGCGTTGTTGACACCGTCGTCGCCGTGCGTCAGTGCGATGCCGTAGCCGGACAGCAGGAAGCCGAGCGCGATGAGGAGCCCGCCGCCCGCGACGAACGGGATCATGTACGAGACGCCGGTGAGCAGCCAGCGCTTCAGCGACTGCCCGAAGTGCTCGTCCTTCGCGGTGCTGGTACCGGCCTCGGCGGCGGAGCCGGAGACCCGTGCGGCCTTGGGGTCGTCGGCGGCGCGGAGGGCCTCGGCGATCATCGCGTCCGGCTCGTCCACGCCGCGCTTGACGGGGCCGGACACGAGCGGCTTGCCGGCGAAGCGGCTGCGGTCGCGGACGTCCACGTCGACCGCGAAGACGACGGCGTCGGCGCGGGCGATGAGGGCCGGGTCGAGCGGCTCCACCTGGGACGACCCCTGCGTCTCGACGTGCATCTCGGCGCCCGCACGCTGGGCGGCGGCGACCAGGGCGTCGGCGGCCATGTAGGTGTGCGCGATGCCGGTCGGGCACGCGGTGACCCCGACGATGACCTTGCGGCGCCCGCCGGTGCCGGAGGTGTCGCTGTCGACGACGTGGGTGTCCGCGCCGGAGGTGGGGCGGGCCTCCTGGCCAACGGCGGTGCCGGCCGGGGTACCGGAGGCTCGTCCAGCGGTGCCGACGCCGGCTGCGGCGACCTCGCCGCTCACCTCGCGGTCGACCAGGTCGACGATGTCCTGCGGTGTCGTCGCGGCGCGGAGGGCGGCCGTGAAGTCATCGCGGATCAGCGCCCGGGCGAGGGTGGAGAGGACGGTGAGGTGGTCCTTGTCGGCGCCGTCCGGCACCGCGATCATGAAGACGACGTCGGCGTCCCCGTCCGGTGCACCGAACGGCACCGTCCGCGCCAGGCGGGTGAACGCCAGCGTGGGAGCGGTGACCGAGGTCGACCGGGCATGCGGGATGGCGATGCCGCCGGGGACGCCGGTGCCGACGCTCGCCTCGCGGGCGATCGCGTCGGCGGCGAGGGTGTCACCGGAGGCGGCTCGACCGGTCGCGGCGATGCGGTCGGCGAGGACGCGGATGACGTCGGACGAGGTGGCGCCGAGGTCCTCGTCGAGGCCGACGAGGTCGACACCGATCAGGTCGGCGCCGTCGCCGGCGCCGGTGGTGTGCGCAGCGGACATGGGTTGCTCCTTCGCAGGTGGCGCGGTGCGCCGGGCTGTGCTGGTGGGACGAGTGATCGGACCCGACCGGCCCGGGGTCCGAGGTCGTGGCCGGACCGACGGGACGACGGACCGTGTGGTCAGGCGCCGTGCGGGACGGGGACGGACGGGCGGTGCCCGGCCGGTGTCGGCGGTGTGCCGAGGCGGTGGACGACGATCGCGTCCGGGTCGGTGGCGTCGAGTGCCGGGACGTCGCTGCCGGGCAGTCCGGCGGCGGCGGCACCGGTGGCGACGGCCTGGGCGAGTCGACGCTCGGGCGGGGCACCGGCGACCTCGGCGAGCAGGTACCCGGCGAGCGCCGAGTCCCCCGCACCGACCGTGGAGCGTGCCGTGATGCGCGGGGCGGCGGCGCTCCAGGAACCGGTGCCGTCGACGAGGACGGCGCCCGCGCTGCCGAGCGTGAGCAGGACCGTGTCGACTCCGCGCTCCCGGAGGCGTGCGGCTGCGGCTGCGGCGCGCTCCGGGTCCTGCTCGTACTGCTCCGGGTCGCCGCCGACGACCTCGGCGAGCTCCTCGGCGTTCGGCTTGACCAGGTCGACCCGTTCCCCGGACTGCAGCAGCGCGGTGAACGGCACGCCGGAGGAGTCGACCGCGATCCGGACGTCGTCGCCGTGCCGGGCGCGGACGGCGCGGACGAGCACCGCGAGGGCGTCGTCGGGCAGCCCGGGCGGCAGGGACCCGGCGAACACGACCCACCGGGCGGCCGGACCGGTCGGCGTCGGCCCCGCGGTGGTGGCGACGAGTTCCGCCAGGTCGTCCAGGCGCCCGGCGAGCGAAGGACCCGGCTCGTTGAGCTTCGTGGTGGTCCCGGTCGGTTCGGTCACGGTGACGTTCGAGCGGAGCGCGGCACCGATCGGGAGCGCGGCGGTCGGGATGCCCCGGGCAGCCAGGCCGACGAGCACCGGGTCGAGCTCGTCGCCCGGCAGGACCGCGACGGTGTCCCCGCCGCTGGCGACGACGACCCGGGAGACGTTGACGCCCTTGCCGCCGGGCTCCCCCGTGGAACGGGTGGCCCGCTGCACGGCACCACGCTGGAGTTCCCCGGCCAGTTCGATCGTCCGGTCGAGCGAGGGGTTCGGCGTGACGGTGACGATGCGGCCGGTCATGCGACGACGACCTCGACGTCGGCGTCGGCGAGTGCTCCGGCGAGGTCGGCGGGCGGCGCCTGGTCGGTGACGACGGTGTCGATCTCGTCGAGGCGGGCGAAGCGCATCAGGGCTTCCACCCCGTGCTTGGCGGCGTCGGCGAGCACCACGCTGCGTCGGGAGGCGAGGACGTACGCGGCCTTCACCGCGGCCTCGTACTCGTCGGGTGTGCTCAGGCCGAAGCCCGCGGACAACCCGTTCGTCCCGATGAACGCGACGTCGGGTCGGAGTGCCCCGATCTGGTCGACGGTGGCGGTCCCGACGGCGGCACTCGTGACGCCACGGACCCGACCGCCGAGCAGGTGCAGCTCGACGTGGTCGCTGTGCTGCAGGGTGCTGGCGATCGGGACCGAGTTCGTGATCACGGTGATCGTCGCTCCGGCCCGCTCGGGCTCCCACCGGGCGAGTTCCGCGGCGACGGCACCGCTGGTGGTGCCGGCGTCGAGGGCGATCGACCCGGTGAAGGTGGGCGGCACCAGGCGCATCGCGGCACGGGCGATCGCGGTCTTCTCCCGCCCGTGCTGCCCCTCGCGTTCGGCGACGCTCAGCTCGACGAGGCTGGACCGTTCGACCGAGACCGCGCCGCCGTGCACGCGGCGCAGGACCCCGGCCTGCTCGAGGGCGTCCAGGTCGCGGCGGACGGTCTCGGTGGTGACGTCGAAGTGCGCGGCGAGGTCGGTGACGGACACGCGGCCGGCGGTCTGCAGTGCGGCGGCGATGGCGTCGTGCCGCTCGGTTGCGTACATGCCCGAACTCCTTCGTTCCCGTGGGTTTCGAGCACTGTACGCAGCAAACCCACTCGAACGCAACTGTTCTGTACTGAAACCAACATGATCCCAACACGGGAAGGAGGCCCGGTGCCGGTCCGCCGAACCGGCACCGGGCCTCCAGACCGTCGCGTCCGGCAATCGGGTCGGGGTGGTCCGGTCAGGCTGCTGCGAGCGCGCTCGTCGGTGGGATCCGCGCGGCCTGCGCGGCGGGGTAGAGCCCGGAGACCCCGCCGATCAGCACCGTCGCACCGAGTCCGCCGGCGACCGCCCAGAGCGGCACCGCGATCGGCCAGCCCTGCGCCAGAGCGAAGACGACGGTGGCGCCGAGCCCGATCACCACCCCGGCGACGCCGCCGAGGAACGACAGCAGCAGCGACTCGACGAGGAACTGGTTCCGGATGTCCCGCCGTCTCGCTCCGAGCGCGCGGCGGACGCCGACCTCGGCCCGACGCTCCAGCACGGTGATCACCATCGTGTTCGCGACACCGATCCCGCCGACCAGGAGCGCGACCCCACCGATCCCGACCAGCAGGCCCGTGAAGGAGTCGTCGGTGGCGTTCTTCGCGGCGAGCGCGTCCGAGGGCCGTGTGACCCCGACGTCCTGGGGGGCTGCCGGACTGACCACCCGGGCGAGCAGGTCGCGCGCCGGGGCCACCCGATCCGGGTCGACGCGGGTGTACACGGCGGTGGGGTGCCCGTCGAAGCCCAGCGCGGCCGCGAGGTCCCGCGGCACGAAAGCCTGGTTGTCGAGGTCGGGCGCGAGTTCCAGCGGCCGGAGGACCCCGACGACCTGCAGCCATCGGCCACCGGTCCAGACGCGACTGTCCGTCGTCACCTGGTCGATCCCGAGCGCGTGTGCCGCGGCCGCTCCGAGCACGACCTGCGGCGGTGCGTCCGGAGCCGTGTCGAGCCAGCGCCCGGACGCCAGCGACCCGCCGAGGACCTCGGGCACGTCTCCCCAGGTCCCCAGCACGCCGATGCCCTTCGTCTCGGCGGGCGGGATGAACGGGTTCCGGTACACCCGGCCGTCGTCGGCCCGGCCGACCCCCGCTGCGGCGAGCACGTCCTCCTGCCGACGGACCGAGTCGACCGCGGTGACCGGGAGCGGGGGCGTCTCGCCGAACGACTCGGCCTCCGTCACGGTGAGCACGTTCGTGCCGAGCGCGTCGAGGACCCGGTCGAGCGCGGCCTTGCTCGACGAGGAGATGCCGACGACCGCGATCATCGCCGCGATGCCGATGGCGATGCCCAGGGCGGACAGGACCACCCGGGTCGGACGGGTCCGGAGCCCGAACACCCCGAGTCGGAGCAGGTCGCCGGAGCCCAGGGTGCGTCGCGTGGCCGTCGCGGGGCCGGCGGTCATCGGTCGGCCTCGATCGCGGGGGCGAGCTCGACGGGACCCGCCGGTGTGTCGCGTGGGCCGGCGTCACGTGGGCCGGCGACACGTGGGCCGGCGTCACGTGGGCCGGTGTCACGTGGGCCGGTGTCGTGCGCACCGGAGTCGTCCTCCACCGCACCGTCACGCATCCGGACCTGGCGTGGGAGGGCCGCGGCGAGTTCCCGGTCGTGGGTGATGACGACCACCGTGGTGCCGGCGGCGTTGAGCTCCCGCAGCACGCCGAGGACCGCGGTGCCGGAGGCCGTGTCGAGCGCACCGGTCGGCTCGTCCGCCAGCAGCACGGTCGGTTCCCCGACGATCGCCCGCGCGATCGCGACGCGCTGGCGCTCGCCACCGGAGAGCTGGTTCGGCAGGTGGTCGGTCCGGTGTCCCAGGCCGACGCGCTCCAGCGCCGTCACGGCCCGCCGCATCCGCTCCCGCCGGTGTGTGCCCGTGTAGAGCAGCCCGTCTGCGACGTTCTCGGCGGCGCTGGCTCCGGCCTGCAGGTGGAAGTGCTGGAAGACGAAACCGATGTGCTCGGCGCGCAGGGCGGAGAGCGCGTCGTCCGTCATCGCGCCGACGTCCCGGCCGGCGACTTCCACCCTGCCGGAGGTCGGACGGTCGAGCGTGCCCATGACGTTGAGCATCGTGGACTTCCCCGAACCGGAGGGTCCGACCACGGCGACGAGTTCGCCGCGGTCGATCCGGAGCGAGACGCCGCGGAGCGCCCGGACCTCGCCGTGGGTGCGGGTGACGTCCGTGAGCACCAGCACGGCGTCCGACCCGGACCGGGCCGGCACCGGCGGTGCGGGTACGGGTACGGGTACGGGTACGGGCAGGACGGGCACGGCGCCGTTCACGAGGGCACCACCACGCGCGCACCCTCGTCCAGGTCTCCCGTGACCGCCGCGCGCCCGTCCGCCACGAGACCGACCTCGACCGGGACCCGCTCGGCCGACCCGTCCCGATCGACGACCTCGACCGCGTACCCCGAACTCCCACGGGCGACCAGTGCCGAGACGGGCACGGAGAGCACGTCCCGCTCGGTCCGCCCCTCGGCGACCACCTGCGCCGAGGCCGCTGCGGGCAGCCGTCGGTCGCCGGCGTCGAACGCCACGGTGACGTCGACCTCGTCCCGGCCGTCCTCGGTCTCGGCCGGGGTCGCGTCGGTGACCGACCCCGGCATCGCGCCGCCGGCGCCGTTGACGAGCACCCGGACGCGTCTCCCCACGCCGAGCTGTCCGGCGTCCCGCGCGGGGACCCGCACCGAGACGACACGGTGCGTGCTCGTCACCTGCAGGACGTCGCCGCCGACCGGCTGCCCGAGCTGCCCCACGACCGAGGCGACACGCACCGCACCGTCGACGAAGGCGATCTGATCGCCGTCCACGACCCCGGTGACGGGCAGCCCGCGGTCCCGCTGCCACTGGCGGACGGCGGCCCCGGTCCGGGCGCCGAACACGTCGTCGGCGGGGACGTCGTACCCGAGGGCGGCCAGGTTCTCGGTGAGTTGCCGGACGTCGGCGCCCCGGGCACCGGCGCGAAGTGACCGCCAGAGCGGTGTCGTGCCGTACAGGGCGCGGACGGGTCGCTCGTCCACGGCGTAGAGCGGTTCGTCGCGGTGGACGACCTGGCCGGGCTGCGGCAACCAGGTGAGCGTGCCGCTCGCTGCCCCGGGTACCGAGGTGGGCGTGCCGTAGCCGAGCGCGCCCGCGATGGTCCGGGTCTCGACGAGGTCGCCCTGCTCCACCGGCACCGTCGTCGTGCCGTGGCGGTCCCCATCCGACTGCGGAGCACTCGCCCGCGTCGCGGCACCGTCCGCTGCGGTGGCGAGCGACCAGGTGGCGGTGCCGACGGCGAGTGCGCCGACCAGGCAGGCGCTGGCGATGCCGATCAACCGCGTCCGGCGGCTCATCCGGCGTCCTGCGTCTTCGTGTCGGGCGAGTACCGCTGCAGGCACTCGTCGACCAGCTGCTGGAACCCCGGCTCGGCCGCCGGCGGGTAGGTCGACTCGTCGAACGACAGGGTGCCAGGCCGCTGTTCCGGGAAGTCCGGGTAGGCGTCCCGGACGCAGGAGGCGACCTGGTCGTACTCCCGTCGCCACTGTTCCTTCGCGGCAGAGTCGGCGCGCTGCACACCGAGTTCGGTGGCGCAGGAGTCAGCCGCGGTGCCGAACTCCTCCTGGTCGACGCTCTGCGGGGCGACCACGGAGCCGGAGCGGACCTGGTCATCGCTCGGGTCCTGGACGTCGAAACCCGCGGATCGCATGCAACTGCCCCACTGTGCACCGAGCCCCGCCGCTGCGGTCGTGCTGTCGGGATCGGGTGCTCCGCCGCCGGCACACCCGGTCAGGCCGGAGGCCAGGCCCAGCGCGAGGACGGCGGTGACGAGGATCCGTGTCGGAGGTCGGTTCGTTGTTCGCATGCCACCAGGACAGCGGACGGGCTGTTTCGTCAGCGGTCCCCGGGAGGAGACACCGACGAAACACCGTCGGCCGCCGACCCCGCGTGCACCCGGACCGTCAGCCCGCCGGCAACCCGTGGATCGACCGCGAGCGACCACCCGTGCGCCTGCACGACGGTCGCCACGATCGACAGGCCGAGGCCGCTGTGCCGCCTCCCGCTGTGCGACCGTTCCGGGGGCTCGTCGGAACGGTCCGGTGAGCGTCGCCACGGCGCCGGCGGTGAGCAGCGGCCCGGAGTTCTCCACCGTCAGGGTGCCGGCTGTGACGTCGACGTGGACGAACCCGCCGGGGACGTTGTACTCGAGGGCGTTGTCGACGAGGTTCCGCAGCAGCTGACGGAACAGGACCGGTTCGGCGAGCACGGTCCGGCCGGGAGGCTCGCCCACCGTCCGCCAGGTGAGCGTCACCCCGGCATCGGTCGCGGCGCGGAGGTGCTCCGCCACGACCTCCGCCGTCGTCGCGGCCAGGTCGACCGACACCGTCTGCCCGCCCAGATCACGTTCCGCCTCGGCCAGCACGAGGAGCGACTCGACGAGGTGCTCGGTCCGCCGGTTCTGCTCGAGCAGTTCGGTCCGCGCCGCCGAGACCTCGTCCGGGCCGGCGTCGTCCGGCAGGCCGATCTGGATCGCGGCGCGCTGGACGGCGAGCGGCGTCCGGAGCTCGTGTGCGGCCTGCGCCACGAACCGCCGTTGGCTCGCGAACGACGCCTCGAGCCGGTCGAGGAGTTCGTCGATCGTCCGCGAGAGACGTCGGAGTTCGTCGTCCGGCCCGTCGAGGCCGAGGCGCTCGTGCAGCGTCGACGCGGACAGCCGCCTGGCTGTGGCGGTGATCCGGTCCACGGGTGCGAGCATCCGCCGCGCGAGGACCCATCCCGTGGCGCCGGCCAGGACGCCGGCGCCGGCGACGCCGAGCACGGTCCAGCGCCACTGCAGGTCGGCGACCGCCGACACGGTCACCGCCGCCACGGTGCCGGCCTGCCCACCCCCGCTCCGGTCGGCCTGACGCTCCAGCACCACCTGTCCGAGCGATGCCTGCGACCCGAGGTTCACGACGGTGATCGCGGCCGCAGCGAGCGCCATGGACGTGACGGCGAACGCGAGCGCGGTGCGGGTCCGGATGCTCCCGACACGCCTCACAGCGCGTAGCCGGAGCCGGGCACGGTGCGGATCGGGTCCGGTGCACCGAGCTTCCTCCGGAGCTTCGACATCGTCACCCGCACGGCCGCGGTGAACGGGTCGACGTTCGCGTCCCAGACCTTCTCGAGCAGCTCCTCGGCGGCGACGATCCGCCCGTCTGCTCGCAGCAGGACCTCGAGCACGCCGAGCTCCTTGCTCGTCAGGACGAGCGGACGCCCGTCGCGGGTGACCATCCGCCGGTTCGAGTCAAGCACGATGCCGTCCCGCTCGAGCACGGGAGCCACCGGCGCGCCGCTCCGCCGACCGAGTGCCCGGACGCGTGCGACGAGCTCCGGGTACTCGAACGGTTTCGTCAGGTAGTCGTCCGCACCGAGTTCGAGACCGTTCACCCGGTCGGTGAGCGTGGACGCCGCGGTGAGCATGAGCACCCGGGTGAGGGAAGCACGGGCGGTGGTCCGGCGAGCGACCTCGTCGCCGTGCATCCCCGGGACGTCCCGGTCGAGCACGACGACGTCGTAGTCGTTCACCGACAGGAGCTCGTCGGCGTCGTCGCCGCGGTACGCCACGTCGACGGCCATGTCCTGCCGCTGCAGGCCCCGGACGATCAGGTCGGCCAGCGGGATCTCGTCGTCCACCACCAGTACGCGCATCGCGGTACCGTACGGTGGAATGCTACATGTTCGCTGGGTGGATCAGCGGGACCGGTCACGCAGACTCAGGCGCACCGTCCGACTCGTAGGGGACCTCGCCGTCGCGACTGACCCCGGCGCGCTGCCGGTAGGACAGGTGTCCGCCCAGGTACCCACCGACGCTGACGACCGTCAGTCCCGCGAACCCGAGGAGCTTCCCGGCCCCGGTGTTGCCGCGCTTCCGCTGCAGCCAGGAGAACCCGTAGAGCGTCAGCCCGACCCAGTTGACCGCCTGGTGCACCCACCCCGTGCGGAGCTGCTCGCGGTCCAGCGCCGACCAGTCCACGTAGCCGGCGACGCTCGCGCTGCCCGCGGAGACGACACCGACGCCGACCAGGG
This sequence comes from Curtobacterium sp. MCBD17_030, assembly GCF_003224255.1. Lineage (NCBI taxonomy): Bacteria > Bacillati > Actinomycetota > Actinomycetes > Micrococcales > Microbacteriaceae > Curtobacterium > Curtobacterium sp. MCBD17_030. Next base: position 27,985 of record NZ_QKLI01000008.1, read on the forward strand.
TCTTCGCGGCCTTGGCGTTGCCACGACCGCCGACCAGGTCGAGGACCGCTGCGGAGATCCAGGCGCCGAGCGGCACCTGCACCATGAGCGGGTGGATCGGGTGCCCGAACGGGACGCCGTGCAGCAGTTGCCGCAGGGCGCGTGGCCGCGCCAGTGCGCGCACCACCTTCCGGTCGAGGTCGACGGCTTTGTCGAGGACGCTGGCGTGTTCGATGGATTCGGTCAGGCGGCGCAGGGCGCGGATCTCCGGCATGCTGCCGAACCTAGGCCTGCGGGCCCGCACCGGTCTCAGGGACCGGCGCGGGCCCGGGTCGACGGCCGATCGCTACTCCGCGACGACCTCGTCCACCTCGCCGACCGCGAACGGCTCGACCAGCAGGCCCTCGCCGTCGTCCGCGACGTCCACGCGGACGGTGTCGCCGTCCCGGACGTCGCCGGCCAGGATCGCCCGCGCCAGCTGGTCGTCGATCTGCCGCTGCATGAGGCGGCGGAGCGGCCGGGCACCGTACGCCGGGTCGTGCCCGCGTTCGGCGAGCCAGGTCCGCGCGGCCGGCGTGACCGCGAGCTCCAACCGTCGGTCGGACAGGCGTCGGGCGAGCCGGTCGACCGAGATCGAGACGATCTGCCCCAGGTCGTCCTGCGTGAGCGCCTGGAACACCACGATGTCGTCGAGGCGGTTGACGAACTCCGGCCGGAATGCCTGCCGGACCAGGTCGCGGACGGAGTCCTCGCGCTGCTCGGGCGTCAGCGTGCTGTCGGTGAGGAACTGCGACCCGAGGTTCGAGGTGAGGATCAGGATCGTGTTCCGGAAGTCGACCGTCCGGCCCTGACCGTCGGTGAGCCGTCCGTCGTCGAGCACCTGCAGCAGCACGTCGAAGACCTCGGGGTGGGCCTTCTCGACCTCGTCGAGCAGGATCACCGAGTACGGACGGCGCCGGACGGCTTCGGTGAGCTGCCCGCCGGCCTCGTACCCGACGTACCCGGGCGGGGCACCGATCAGCCGTGCGATCGAGTGCTTCTCGCCGTACTCGCTCATGTCGATGCGGACGAGTGCTTTCTCGTCGTCGAACAGGAACTCGGCGAGCGCCTTGGCCAGCTCGGTCTTGCCGACACCGGTGGGCCCGAGGAACAGGAACGAGCCGGTCGGCCGGTCCGGGTCGGAGATGCCGGCACGGGTGCGGCGGACCGCTTCCGACACGGTGCCGACCGCGGTGCGCTGCCCGATGATCCGGCGGCCGAGCTCGGTCTCCAGGTGCAGGAGCTTCTCGGTCTCGCCCTGCAGCAGACGTCCCATCGGGATGCCCGTCCACTGGGCGATCACGGCGGCGATGTCCTCGTCGGTGACGCTGTCGTTCACCATCCGCTCACCCTGCTCGGCCTGTTCGGCGGCCGCGAGTTCGGCTTCGATCCGGGGCTTCTCGGCGTACTCGAGCCGCGAAACCAGCTCGTAGTCAGCCTCCCGCTGCGCCCGCTGGGACCGCATGTTGAGGTCGTCGAGCTCTTGCTTGAGTTCGCCGATGCGGTTGAGGTTCGCGCGCTCGGCCTGCCACCGGGCCTCGAGCGCGGCGAGCCGCTCGCCTCGCGAGGCCAGTTCGTCGCGGAGGGTGGCGAGCCGGGCCTTCGAGGCGTCGTCCTTCTCCTGCTTCAGGGCGAACTCCTCCACCCGCAGCCGGTCGACGCTCCGCTTGAGCTCGTCGATCTCGACGGGGCTCGAGTCGATCTCCATCCGGAGTCGTGACGCTGCCTCGTCGATCAGGTCGATCGCCTTGTCCGGCAGCTGTCGCCCCGCGATGTACCGGTTGGACAGCGCCGCGGCCGCGACGAGCGCCTGGTCGTTGATCGTCACCTTGTGGTGCGCCTCGTAGCGCTCCTTGAGCCCGCGGAGGATGGCGATGGTGTCCTCGACGCTCGGCTCCCCCACGTACACCTGCTGGAACCGCCGTTCGAGGGCAGCGTCCTTCTCGATGTACTCGCGGTACTCGTCGAGCGTCGTCGCGCCGATGAGTCGGAGTTCGCCGCGGGCGAGCATCGGCTTGAGCATGTTCGACGCGGCGACCGAGCCCTCGCCACCGCCGGCGCCCATCAGGGTGTGCAGCTCGTCGATGAAGGTGATGACCTGGCCGTCGGCGTCGTTGATCTCCTTGAGGACGGCCTTCAGCCGCTCCTCGAACTCACCGCGGTACTTCGCGCCGGCGATGAGCGCCGAGATGTCGAGCGAGACGAGCCGCTTGTCCTTGAGCGAGTCGGCGACGTCACCGGCGACGATCCGCTGCGCGAGCCCCTCGACGACGGCGGTCTTGCCGACGCCGGGTTCTCCGATGAGCACGGGGTTGTTCTTGGTCCGACGGGTCAGCACCTGCGAGACCCGGCGGATCTCGGCGTCGCGGCCGATCACCGGGTCGAGCTTGCCGCTCCGCGCGATCGCCGTGAGGTCGACGCCGTACTGTTCGAGCGCCGTCTTCTGCTTCTCCTGCGAATCCGGCGCGCCCTGGAGGTTCGCCATGCGTTCCGTCCTTCCGTTGCGGTGGTCGTGTGGTCAGGTCCTCGGACTCAGTTGAGTCCTGATGACTCAAGTTTACTCCACGGGTGTGGATTCCGCGGGCTCGTTCCGGATGCCGACTGCGCTGACGACGGCGCCCGCCGCGAGCAGCAGCGCCATCACGACCATCGCCCGGTGCAGTCCGTCGACACTGACCTCGCCGCCGAGGAACACTCCGGCGAGCGCGACCGTCACCAGGCCCGCGATCCGCGCGATCGCGTTGTTGACCGCCGAGCCCGCCCCGGCCTCGTCCTGCGGGACGGACCCGAGGACGGCACTCGTCAGCGGCGTGACCATCGTCGCGATGCCCGCCCCGACCAGGACGAGCCCCGGCAGGACCGACCACCAGTACCCGGCTGGGTCGTCATCGGCGAGGAGCATGAGCAGCGCCCCGACCGCCGCGATCGCCGGCCCTGCCGCCATGAACCAGCGTGGCCCGAACCGGCCGGAGAGCGACCCGACGGTGGTCGACAGCGCCAGGAGCATCAGGGTCGGGGGCAGGGTCGCCAGCCCGGCGACCCACGCCGGGAAGCCCCAGACCTCCTGCAGGAACAGGGTCACGACGAAGAACACCATCCCGAGCGCCCCGTAGATGGAGAGCGTCGCGAGGTTGCCGACGGTGAAGTTCCGCGCGCGGAAGAGCCCGAGCGGCACGAGCGGCGCCCCCGAGGCACGGCTCACCCGGAGCTCCCACGGCACGAACGCCACCAGGGCGGCCCCGCCGAGCACGAGCGCACTGACGACCACCGGCGAACCCCACCCCAGTCGCTCCTGCTCGATGAGCCCCAGGACGACGCCGCCGACACCGACGACGGCGAGCACCGCTCCGACGAGGTCGACCCGGGCGTGCGCTCCCACGCGGACCTCGGTGGTGACGCGCCGGACGAGCGGGATCGTCACCGCGACGGGGACGGCGGTCAGCACGAAGATCCAGCGCCACCCGATGCCGTCCACCACGACGCCGCCGACGACCGGGCCCAGGATCATCGCCGCACTCGACCAGGCCGTCCACGCGCCGATCGCCTTCGCCTGCGCTCCACCGCGGAAGGCCGCCACGATCAACGCCAACGCGCTCGGGGTCACCAGCGCACCACCGACGCCCTGGAGCGCCCGGGCGACGATGAGCACCTCGCCGGACGGCGCGATCGCGCAGACGACCGAGGCGATGCCGAAGACGACGAGGCCCCACGTGATGATGCGCACTCGGCCGAACAGGTCCGAGAGCGAACCCGCGACCAGGATCAGCGACCCGAGGGTCACGAGGTACGCGTCCACCGTCCACTGCTGGACGACCAGCCCGCCGCCGAGCTCCGTCCGGATGGCGGGGAGGGCGACGTTCACGACGCTCGAGTCCAGTCCGACGACGAACGAGGCCAGGATCGCGACCAGGAGCACCAGGCGGCGGTCGTCGTGCAGGGGCGCTGTTGTCGCCGGGCGGTCTGCGGCGGCGGCGGACGTCATTGGGCCATCATGCGCCCATCGGTGGTCCGTCCGCGCCCCCGCGCAACCGGGCGTCGCCCGATGACGATGACAGCCCCCGTGCTCGTCGCACGTTGGCTGTCATCGGTCCCGGGGCCGGGATGCCGATGGATCGGCGGTCTAGAGGGAGCGGGAGTCGCCGTTCGGCGGCGTCGAGGGGCCGGGGCTCACGACCGGCTGCTGCACGCCGTTGCTGCTCGGGTACTGCGCCGTCGGCTGCTGGACGGGAGCGGCGGTGGTGTGCACCGGGGCGTTCGCGTCATACGCGGCGGCGTCCTGCCCGGCGGCTCCGGTCTTCTTGCGGTCGTCGGTGTCCATCTCCTTCTTGAAGACGTTGATCGACTGGCCGAGGCCCTTGGCGAGCGCCGGGAGCTTCGTCGCACCGAACAGCAGCAGCACGATGCCCAGGATGATCACCAGGTGGACTCCGGTGAGGCCTTGCAACATGATGACTCCTTCGGTACTGGAACTGGTCGCCGTCCGACCAGGCTTCCTGGTCGCGTTGCCCGGTCATCGTCGACCGACCCGGCGGTGTCCCGCTGTCCGTCCATGCTAACTCCCGCTGCCCGGGAAGCCCAGACGCCTGCGGCAACGGACACCGATCGTCCAGGGTCGCCGTGCATCCGGCAGCGTGGATCAGTAGGCGCCGCGCGATCGCAGCACCGACGGGACGGTCCGGGCCAGGATGACGAGGTCGTGCAGGAAGGACCAGTTCTCGACGTAGTGCAGGTCGAGCCGGACCCCCTCGGCCCAGTCCAGGTCCGAACGGCCGCTCACCTGCCAGAGCCCGGTGATGCCCGGAGTCACCAGCAGGCGACGCTCGGCGAAGTCCGCGTACACCGCGACCTCGCACGGCAGGGCCGGACGAGGCCCGACCAGGCTCATCGAGCCGGTCAGGACGTTCCAGAGCTGCGGCAACTCGTCGAGGGACGTACGACGGAGGAACGCCCCGACCCTGGTGACCCGCGGGTCGGCGTGCACCTTGAAGAGCGGGCCGGCACCCTCGTCCGCGGAGAGCAACTCGGCCTTCCGGGCCTCCGCGTCGACGCACATCGTCCGGAACTTGACGATCGGGAACTCCACGCCGCCGCGGCCGACTCGGTGCTGACGGAACAGGACCGGACCACCGTCATCGAGGCGGATCGCGACGGCGATGACCGCTGCCACCGGAGCGAGGACCAACAGTCCGCACGCGGCGCCGACGACGTCGAAGAGGCGCTTGCTCATCCGCCGCGTGTAGTCCGGCGTCTCGACGTGCATGAGCGGCAGACCGTCGACGGCGCGGTGGTGCACCCGTGCGGCAGCGACGTCGACGAGTGGCGAGGACACGACGAGTTCGACCCCCGCTCGCTCGAGTTCCCAGCCGAGTCGGCGCAGTCGTTCGTGGCCGCCAGCGATCGCCCCGGTGAAGACGACAGCGCCGACGGCCGTCTGGCCAGCGACCTGGAGGACGTCGTCGACACCGCCGAGCACGCTCGTCTCGGTCGGCCCGATCGCTGCCGACCGCCCGGACGGCAGCGTGTCGGTGAGGACGCCCCGCACGCGGTAGCCGGCCGCCGGGGTCGCGAGGATGCGGCTCCCGACGTACTCGACGTCGTCCAGGTCGCCCACGAGCAGGACGTCGACCAGGTGGTGGCCAGCGGCTCGGCGGTGGACGAGCACCGTGCGCCACGCCCTGCGGCCGAGGACGAGCAGGACGAGGGCGACCGGGAACGCGACGGCGACGTAGCCACGGGCGATGTCCAGGTCCAGCAGGAAGGCGGTCACGGCAAGCGCACCGCCCGTGGTGAGGCACGCGGTCAGCAGCCGTCGGTACTCGTCCCCGCCCAGACCGATGATGCGGGGGTCGCGGGTCCGCATCGTCGTGAGCAGCACCGCCCACAGCAGGACGGTCAGCGCCCCCACGAGCCAGCCGACGTCACCGTGCGACGTCGGCGTCTCCGACGGGGAGCGGACGGCCTGGGCGGTGACGAAGGCAGCGATCAGGACGAGCAGGTCCGTCACGGCCATGCCGATCCGGACCGCGCGGAGACGCGGGTGAGCGTGCGCGACGACGCTCTCGTCGACCGGACGGGTGAGGGTGTTGGACATCGGGCCTCCAGCTCGAGCACGGCCGTGCTGCGGCCGGCTTGCGTGGAACCGTCGTCACCGTGGTCACCACACAGGAGTCCAGCATATCACCCGGACATATCAGATGGCGATGGGTTCGTCGTCGGCCAGCACCCGGTCGAGCGTCCAGAGCACCGGCGCCGAGGTCAGGGCCGCAGCGTCCGCGCCCGTCACCCCGCCGACGCGGTACTCCACCCGCTCACCGGGCAGGAGCGTCATGAACCCACGGTCGACGGTGCCCGTCGGCGACACCCGGTCCGGCTGCACGAGCAGGTCCCGTACGAGCGAGTCCGCCTCCACGACCATCCGCACGCCGGAGCGGTCCGGCTCGTCCGAGACCGTCACACGGTAGTGCGCGGGCTGCCAGCGCATGTCCCGGTCCGGGGCGGGCGTCCAGACGGCCCGACGCCAGTCCATGTCCGCCACGACGAGCTCACCACGCGCATCCGCGACCACGCCGACGGAGGCCGGCAGGCGCACCACGGCGACCCCGGGGCCGTCGAGGACCACCGGCAGGTACTCCTCGGCCAGGATCTGCCCGGCGAGGTCGATCCGCCGCACCCGGACGACGGAGTCGATGCCGTTCCGCGACGAGCGGACCGCGACCTCGATCGGGGAGCCGGCCGTGTCGGGGACCGGCAGCTGCGCGGTCGGCGGGTGCGCGCCTCCCGACCGGTCGACCCGCTCCGCACCCGGGGCGAGCGGCGTCACTGCGGTGACCACGGTCGAGACCGGCCGGATCGTCACCAGCACGTCGTCGTACAGGCGGCGCAGTTCGTGCGCAAGCGGCTTGCGGCGGCCCGCGGAGTCGATGGCGGACCACGACGAGACCGACCACAGGTCGTTGAGCTGCCACACGATGACGCCGGTGTTGCGCGGCCAGTGCGTCCGCCAGTGCTCGACGCCGGTCGCGACGGCGCGGGACTGCTGCAGCTGCGTCAGCCAGTGCCACCGGTCGAAGTCCGACTCCCAGCCCTCGCCGAAGCGCGGCTCGAGGCCACGGGCCAACTTGCCCATGCCGTCGTCGGCCTTCTGGTGGTGCACCACACCCGGCGACGTCGGGGTCATCGGTTGGTCGGTCACGGCCTCGCGCAGGGTCCGCCAGGCGGGGGGCGCCTGCCAGCCGAACTCCGCAACGAAGCGCGGGACCGAGTCCCGGTAGTGCTCGTCGGACACCCGGTTCCAGACGTCCCACGAGTGGTGCGTCTCGTGGTCCACGTCGTTCGGTTCGAGCGACTCCGAGCCCGACCAGGGCGAGGCCACCGTGTAGAAGCGGGAGGGGTCCACCGCGTCCACGATCGTCGGCAGCAGGTCCAGGTAGTAGTCGAGTCCCCAACCGCGGTCGCCGAGTTCCTCGCCCCAGCCGTCGGCGTCGTGCAGCCAGATGTTCTCGTTGTTCCCGTTCCAGACCACCAGGGACGGGTGCCGCGACAGACGAGCGACGTTGTCCCGCGCCTCGGCGACGACCTCGCTGCGGATCGGCTCGATCTCGGGGTACGAGGCGCACGCGAACAGGAAGTCCTGCCACACGAGCAAACCCAGCTCGTCGCAGCGCTGGTAGAAGTCGTGCGACTCGTACACGCCGCCGCCCCAGACCCGGACGAGGTTCGCGTTCAGGGCCACGGCGGCGTCGAGGCGCTCGGCGTACCGCTCCTTCGTGACCCGCGAGACGATCACGTCGTCCGGGATCCAGTTCACCCCGCGGACGTCGATGACGGTGCTGTTCACACGGATCGCGAACGGCCGTCCGACGGAGTCCTCGGCCGTGTCGACGACCACCGAGCGGAAGCCCGTCCGGAACGACGAGCGGTCGAGCACGTCGCCGTCGACGGTCTGCAGGTGCACCTCGACGTCGTACAGCGGCTGCGGGCCGTACCCGCGGGGCCACCACAGTTCGGCGTCCGGGATCCGGACCGTCACGACGGCCTCGTCCTCCTTCGGCGTCACGGTGACGCGCGAGCGCTGCTTCGTCCCGTGGCCCGACACCGTGACGACGAGCACGAGGTCGTCGTCCTCACCGTCCTGGTCCAGGTCGTTCATGCCGGAGCGCTCGAACGCGACGTGCGCGTCGAGGACACCCTCGCCGGCCTCGACGTCCACGAGGGGCCGGACGTCACGCAGCCGAGCGGTGGACCAGCGCTCGATGGCGACCGGGCGCCACGGCCCGCTCGTGACGGCGGTCAGGCCCCAGTCCCAGCCGAAGTTCGAGGCCATCTTGCGCACGTACGGGAACGGCTCGTCGTAGGGCCCCGGCATCGTGCCCGCACGCGCTGCCACCCGCTCGGCCTCGCGGTACGGCGACTCGAACAGGATCTCGAGTTCGCGGTCGGTGCTGGCGTTCGTGCCGTCGGTCATGTCGAGCAGATCGAACCGGTAGCGCCGGTGCATGTTGCGCGTCGTGCCGACCTGCACGCCGTCGAGGGTCAGGGTGGCGACGGTGTCCAGGCCGTCGCAGACCAGGTCGACCCGCTCGAACCCGCGCGGGTCCACGTCGACGGTCCGGCGGTACAGCCAGTCGGTCTGCCCGACCCATGCCGTCGTCGCTTCGTTGCGGTCGGAGGTCGGGTCCGGCAGCAGCCCCTCGCGCTCGAGGTCGGTGTGCACCTGGCCCGGGACGGTCGCCGTGAGCGCCCGGCCACGGACGGCGTCGGGGACGCTCCCGCGTCCCCCTTCCTCAGCCGCGGACACGGTCCAGTCGTCGCGGAGTTCCTCGCGTTCGAGGGTCATGCGGGTCCTTCTCTGCTGGGGGTCGGTCCGCGTCGACCGCGGTCCGGGACGTCGTCCCCCGGTCCGCCACCCCCGTCGGCCACGGCCGGGAGGCTCGGCACCGGTCCCCCGGCGGTCGTCGCGTCACGCACGTGGATCGACGGGCGACCGCACGCGGGATGCTCGGTGATGCTAGTACGGCTGTCCGTCATCCAGGTCCGGAACCGGTCCACGTCGTCCCGAGTGCGCGAGGAGAGCGCGATCCCGGCCCCGCGCCTCCCGGTCGACTCCGACGGTCGAGTGCCAGGCTGGAGCGCATGATCAGTGTCGAACTCGCCCGCTCCCTGCGTGACGCCGGTCTCCGGTGGCACCCGGAGACCGGCGACCGCTTCGTGATCGACAAGCCGGGGGTCGACGACGACGTCTACACGGTGTCGGAGATGACCGTCGAGCGGCACGACCACCCCACCGGCACGTTCCTGGGCTTCAACGGGACGACGGAGTGGGCGCTCGACTCGGTCTCGGCCGCCGAGTCGCTGTGGCTGCCCCGGGAGGACCAGCTCCGGGAACTCCTCGGTCCGTCGTTCGTGAGGCTCACCCGTGTGTCCGGGCCGGACGACCGGACAGTGTGGACGGTGACGGCCGTGATCACCGGCGAGGACCGCTCCTTCGCGGCCGCCGACCCGGCGATCTCCTACGCGCAGGCGTTGGCCGCCTACATCACCGCCGCGCTCGAGTAGCACCGGGACGGACCAGCCCGCCTGGGAACCCGGGGACGACTCGTGGGGCCACGGGTGTTGTCTGGAGGCATGACCGTTCCGAACATCACGCTCAACGACGGACGCACGATCCCGCAGCTCGGCTTCGGCGTCTTCCAGATCGACCCCTCCGAGACGAAGGCAGCGACCCTCGCCGCGCTCGAGGTCGGCTACCGCCACATCGACACCGCCGAGATGTACGGCAACGAGAAGGAGGTCGGCGAGGCCATCGCCGAATCCGGCATCGACCGCTCGGAGATCTTCGTCACCTCGAAGCTCAACAACGGCTTCCACGCCCCCGAAGCAGCCCTGGAGAACGGCAGGAAGTCGGCCGAGCTGCTCGGTGGCTACACCGACCTGTTCCTCATCCACTGGCCGCTGCCGACCGTCTCGGACTTCGTCCCGACGTGGAAGGCGCTCGAGGAGCTCTACGCCGCCGGCACCGCTCGCTCCATCGGCGTCTCGAACTTCCAGGCGCACCACCTGCGCCGACTCATCGCCGAGACGACCGTGACGCCCGCCGTGAACCAGATCGAGGTGCACCCGTACCTGACGCAGGACGAGCTGCGCGCGGTGGACACCGAGCTCGGCATCGCGACCGAGGCCTGGTCACCGATCGCGCAGGGCCTCGTGCTCGACGACGAGACCATCACCCGCATCGCCGGTGCCACGGGCAAGACCCCGGCACAGGTGGTCCTCCGCTGGCACATCCAGCGCGGCGACATCGTGTTCCCGAAGTCGGTCACCCGTTCGCGCGTCGAGGAGAACTTCGCGATCTTCGACTTCGAGCTCTCGGACGAGGACATGACCGACATCTCGACGCTCGACAAGGGGCACCGCACGGGCCCCGACCCCGACACGTTCGACTTCGTCCCGGCCTGATCCATCGCGGAACGAGGAGAGCCCCGGCCCGATGGTCGGGGCTTTCGTACGTTCCGGCGACGTGCGCGGATGCGCATTGCATTCGAGATATCACCAGCATATTGCATGCAACATACAGCCTGTCCATGCGCTCCGCGTGGACAGGAAGGGAACCATGCGCAAGATCAACCGAGCCACCGCCGGAGCAGCCTTCGGCCTCGTGCTCGCCGCCGGCTTCGTCCCGGCCGTCGCCTCCGCCGCGACCGCATCGTCGGACGCCCCCGCGATCCCGGGTGCGACCGCCGAGCGCCCGATCACGGACAGCCGCACCAGCATCGCGAAGATCCAGGGGGTGGCCGCCCAGGACGAGCGGAACGGCAACCGCCTGTTCGTCACCAGCCAGGCCACCCCGGAGGCCCAGGTCACGAGCACCGTCGCGAACGGCACGCTGAAGATCGTCGATGCGTCCGGGAACGTGCTCTGCATCGGCTCGGCGGCGGCGGACCGACCGAACCTCTACAGCTGCGAGCTCGAACCGCTCGTCTCCGGTCCGCAGACGATCACGGCAGCCGTCGTGAAGGCGAACGGCACCTACAGCACGCCCACCCAGGCGGAACTCGACGCGTACGCCGCGACACCGACCATCCAGTCGGTGACCCGGGACGGCGACGACCTTGTCGTGGCCGGGCACACCAACCGGGAGGCCCGGGTCGAGTCCTCGATCGACCGCACCTCCGTGCTCACCGAGACGGACACGGACACCGACGGCAGCTTCCGGATCCGGATCCCGGGCGGCGCCACCGCCGAGCAGGCCTTCGTCCGCACGGTGAACGACGCCATCCCGGCGGACACCCACGACCACGACGAGTTCGCGACGAGCAACTGGGCCCTGGCGTCCACTGACTCCGAAGCCGGCTCGGGCGAAGAGACCCCCGCACCCGGCGACGGCTCCGGCGAAGAGGCCCCCGCACCCGGCGACGGCTCCGGCGAGGCCCAGGCGCCGGTCTACGACGTCACGAGCCCCGCCGCCGGTGCGACGGTCCGGACGGCGCAGCCGACCTTCACCGGCCACGGCCGCCCCGACGGTCGCGTCGCCGTCCAGACCGCGAGCGGCGAGACGCTCGGGGTCGCGACCGCCGACGCCGACGGCAGCTGGGAGGTCACCCTCGAGGGCACGCTCCAGCTCGGCGGCAACGACATCGCCGTCTCGTTCGAGAACCCCGACGGCAGCTGGACGAAGCGTGTCACCCAGGAGGTCACCCGCGTCGCACGGACCGATGCCTTCCGGATCACGACGCCGGCCGATGGTTCGACGGTCACCGACCCGCGGCCGACGATCGAGGGCGCCACGGTCGGCTCGTACCGCCGCATCTCGGTGCAGGACGAGAACGGCACGACCTACGCGTTCGGGTCCTCCGACGCCGAGGGTGACTTCCGGCTCACCTTCGACGAGGACCTCCGTGAGGGCGTGAACACGCTCTCGGTGCAGTACCAGGAGCAGGGCGGCAAATGGGCGTCCTCCCCGTACACGCTGCACTACGACACGGACGCCGGCGAGGAGCCGGGCTCCGGCGAGGAGCCGGGCTCCGGCGAGGGCGAACAGCCCGGCGGCGGCGACGGCGACGAGACCCCGGCCCCGGCCGAGGTCCAGGTCAGCACGACGCGCCTCGATGACGCCGACGTGGTACTCGGCCTCTCCGGCGCCGAGGGCACGGAGGTCACCGTCGTCGCGAACGGCGTGACCGAGCGCGTCACGATCGGAGACCAGGGCCTGGCGTCCGTCGTCGTGCCGGCACCTGCGGCGACGACCACGACGGCGCACGTCACCTCGACGAACGGCGACCGTTCGGCGGAGCAGGACGTCGTGATCGGCGACGGAGCGCACCCGTCCGACCAGGTGACGGCCGCGGTCGTCAGCTCCAGCGCGCTGACCGGCAGCGCCGAGATCGACGCCTGGGGCCCGGCCTCCGGCATCGGCGGGCTGCAGGCGGAGGACGCCGACGGCAACCTCCTCGCCTACGGCACCATCGGCGCGGACGGCGCCGGGCACCTGACGGTGACCGGCCTGACCGCGGGCGAGCACGTCCTCACGATCGTCTCGGGCGGGCTCTCGACCCAGGTCACCGTCACCATCTGACGCTGACCGTTGCGACGGCCCCGTCCTGCCGACGCAGGACGGGGCCGTCGTCCGTCATCCGGGCCTCCCGTGCCGGTGACTCACCACGTCTGGCGCGCTGGCTCCACGGGGCCCGCCCGATCAGGGCTGCGCGACCGACGCAGTCACGGTGAACTTCGCGGTGCGGACGACCTGCCGGGTCGGTCCGACGACCCGCTCGAGCACCGGGCGGTACCGCAGGTGCGAGTTCCACACCGTCCAGAGTTCGCCACCGGCGCGCAGCACCGACGCCGCGTTCCGGAACATCGCCTCCGCCGCGTCGGTCGACACCGTCGTGTCCGCGTGGAAGGGCGGGTTGCAGAGCACCAGGTCGGCGCCGTCCTCGTCGAGTTCGTCGCCGGCGTCGCTCCGGACGGTGCGCACCCGGTCCCCGACGCCGTTCAGGTCCGCGGTCATCCGTGTGGAGGCGACGGCCGCGGCCGACACGTCCGTCGCGACGACGTGCACCCGCGGGCGTCGTCGAGCCACCACGGTGGCGATCACCCCGTTGCCGCAGCCGAGGTCGACGACCTGGCGGGCCTCCGGGACGGCGTCGTCGAGCGCGTCGAGGAGCACCCGGGTCCCCAGGTCGAGCGTCGCACCGGCGAACACGCCACCGTGAGCGGCGACCGTGATCCCGAGCTCGTCCTGGTGCACGCGGCGCGGCCAGGGATCGGTGACGTCGGCACGGGCAGCAGCCGCGCGCAACGGGTCGGAGGCGATGAGCAGGCGTGACTTCCCGCGCCCTCGACTCGCCACGACCTCACCGAAGGACCGGCGGAGGACGTCGTTCTGCGACAGCGACATGTACTTGGTCCGGCCACCGCACAGCAGCACCACGTCCGGTGCCGCGTACCGGGCGACCGCGCGGGCGACCTCGTCGAGCCGGTCGTGCGACTTGGTGAGCCGGAGCAGGACGAGCCGGGCGTCCCGGAACGACTCCTCGAACCCCTCCGGGTGGTGGAACCCGCGACGTCCGAAGGTCCCGGCGCTCGCTTCCAGCGCGCGTTCCCCGACGAGCGAGTCCTGCACCACCCGGACGTCGCTCGCGCCGTGCAGCGCGAGCACCCCGAGCGTGAGGACTCCGTACCGGTCGTCGACGACCGTGACGGCGCCAGGATGGCGGAGCGCGTCGCCGTGCACGTGCGGAGCCTCGTCGAGCAGGAACCGGTCGGTGCCCTCGATGGCGATGAGGTCCGGTCCCTGTTCCCGGGGGTGGCGCCGGAAATGGTCGACGAAGTCGGAAGCGGACATGTCCCCGAGCGTACCGACGCCACCCCGGCCCTCCCCCGGCCGGGCCGTCGCGTGGCGCAGGTCGCAACGGCGTCCGGTATATCACACGCGACAAGTGTGAGCAGGACTCCTACGCTCAGGGGAGGTCGGGTCCACCGGCTCCAGGACGCAGCGGGAGGGGTAGATGTTCGCACCGCGACCCAGGGCCGGGACGAGGAAGCTGCTCCGCGACGTCGCCCGTGACCGGCTCCGCAGCGAGATCATGAGCGGGCGGCTGCGCCCGGGCGACCGGTTGGACGACGACGAACTGGCCGAGCGGCTCGGGTGCTCCCGGACGCCGGTCCGCGAGGCCCTCGCCGACCTCGACCGCCTGGGGCTGGTCGAGTTCTGCGCGAACCGGTACACGCGGGTCGCCGTCCCGCGGGACGAGGACGTCCTGCCGGCGCTGCAGGCCCTCGGGCTGCTGTTCGGCGGACTGGTGCGCGTCTCCGTCCCGACGCTCAGCGACCAGAACCGCGCCGCGCTGTTCCGACGACTCGGGGTCCTGCTCGACTGCATGCAGACACCGGGCTGGCGGGCGACGGCGGACGCGGCGACCCCGGTCTACCGGACGTTCATCAGCGAATGTCGGAACCCGATGCTGTCGGCGGCGCTCCGCGCGTCACTCGACGGCCTGACCTTCCGGCTGCGCAGCGACCGTCTGCACGAGTCGCTGCCGTGGGAACACATCCGGAACGGCGTCGTCGCGCTCCGGATCGCGGTGGACAGCAGGGACGGTCGACTCGCCGAGCGCGCCACCTGGGCTGTCCACATGCTGCCGGACCCGGACCGCAGCAGCCCGCAGGTCGACGACGGGCAGCGCCCGGAGCAGACCGGACGGACCGCTGACCGTGTGCGGTGAGTGCATGCGAGCGGTGATCGATGCCGTCCGTGCGCGTCGTCCGGGGGCACGGCGAACGCGGTGCGCCCCGTCGGACGAGGCGCCGACCGGCGTCCCGCCGTGCTCGTCGTCCCCCAGCGCACTCCGCGCCCTGCTCGACCCTCCGCCCGACGCCTGACGCCTGAGCAGCAGAACGCCCGGCCGCGGTCGTCGCTCGAGGGCGACGACCGCGGCCGGGGCGTCAGGACGGTCAGCGCTCGGCGACCAACCGCACGCTCGAGGTCGTCGTGTTCGCGCCCTTCGACGTCGCCGTCGCCACGACCACGTGGTCGCGGGCCTCGAGCGCCGGCGTCCGGATGACCCAACGACCGTCGCCGTCGGCCACGGTGTGCCCGAGACCGTCGACGACCCCGCCCTGTTCACCGAGGTCGATCGCAGCTCCCGGCGCGGCCACCCCGGCGATCCGCACCTCCGGCCAGACGGGCGACACGAGGAACCCGTCGCCGGGAGACGTGATGCGCACGGCCGCGCCGTAGTCCAGGCGCACCGGCACGGTGTCGGTGTCCTGGCTGCGGACCCGCTGGACGACCTGGAGCGCGAACACGCCCCCGCGACCCGGAGCCGGCACCGAGACCGTCCAGTTGCCGTCCTCGCCGACCGTGGTGCCGACGACGACACGGGCGCCGTCCCGGACCTCGACCCGGGCGCCCGGCTGCCCTCGTCCCGCCACCGTCGCACGCTCCGAGACGTCCGCCGGGAACTGGGCCGAAGCGGTCAGCGCGGCGATGACCAGCCGGACGTCGACGTCGGCGCTCGCGACCTCTTCGCTGCCCTTCCGAGCGACCAGGTGGACGGGGTTCGTCCCGTTTGCCAGACCGGTGAGACCGAAGTTCCAGGAGCCGGTCGACGAGGGCGTGACCGACCGGGTGACCTCGGTGCCGTCGCGCTTCCAGGTGACCTCCACCGACGTCGTGCCCGCCGGTGCGGTGCCGACGAGGGTCGCGGTGCCGTCCACCACGTCGACGTCCTCCACGGTCGCCTGCAGGCCCGCGCCGGTGACCGTGGTCGTCACGGTCGCGGTCGTGTCGAAGGTGCCCGCGGCGACGGAACCGGCGAGCGTGCCCCGCAGCGAGCTCGTCGTCGTCGTGATGCCGATCGGCGTCTCGATCCGCATCGCGAAGCGGAACTGCTGACCCGCGGCGATCGCCCAGTTCCGGCTGCCGAGGGAGAACGAGTACGTCCTGCCGTCGGCCGAGCGGGATCCGCTGACGAGCGAGTCGCCGCCGAAGTCCTTCCAGGTGGTCCCGTCCCGGTACTGACCGGTCTGCCGGTCCTGGCCCGGCGCGAACGTGGTGCCCTCGGGCGCCGTGAAGACCAGGGTGCCGGTGGGCGTCGTGAAGGCGGACTGCGCGGTGTAGCCCGCGTACACCGTCGTCGTGGCACCGCGCGGCAGGTCCGCCGTGCCGACGTTGCCGGTGATCCGCCCCGGCTTCGCCGGGTCGGTGATCGTCACCGTCACCGACGTCTGGTCCCGGTACTGCCCGTCGACGTACTGCTGGAAGACCAGCGTGTTCTTCCCGACCTGCAGCCCTGTGACGGTCGTCTCCCACGTCCCCGTCCCGGCGTCGCTCGCGGTGGCGACCTGACGGCCGTTCAACCGGATGCTCGCCTTCCCCATCGCCGTTCCGGTGATCCGAGCGGTCCGTCCCACGTCGTCCTTCGACGCGACCTGCGCGGTGATCGCCCGCTGCGGGTACGGCCGCGTGACCGGTGAGCTGCTCACCGTCGCCGAGTTCTTGCACCCGATCAGGCAGGCGTAGGTCCAGAACCGGGGGGTCCGGGTCTCGCCGTACCGCCACCCGGCGAAGGTCGCGGTCGACGTGCCACCGTCCCAGTGGTAGTCACCGCCGACGTTCCCGACGTGGATCTGACAGGTCGTCTCGAACAACCCGCAGCGTGGCTTCCCGGTGACCCGGTAGGTCCGGTCGTCGATCGGCGTCAGGCTGACGCCCGTCGGCGTGTTCGCGACCGTCCTGGTCGATCCCGGCGGCGCCGATGTGGTCGTCGCCGACGCCGGCCCTCCGGCCACCAATGCGGAGACGACGACCGCCGTGGCGGCCATCGCGATGGTCGTGATGCGCATGGACTCCTCCTCGTGTCATGACTCGGTCCGAGCCAGGGCACACCGTAGAGAGGATCAGGATGCGCTACAAATTCGGTATATCACTCAGCGCTGGGGCCGGTAGAGCACGACCGCCGTGTTGCGCTGCGGCCGCATCCCGGCACGGAGCGGCACCGCCGCCCCGGTCGTCGTCGCGGCGAACACCCGAGCGCCCGGACGGCTGATCAACTGGTCGGCGAGGGCGCGCTCGAGCTCCCGGACCCGAGTCCGGAGCGCGCGGTTCTCGTTCTCCAGGTCCAGGACACGCCGGATCCCCTCCAGCGACACCCCCTCGGATCCCAGCCGCGCGATCTCCCGCAGCTGCGCGACGTCCCGCATCGAGTACCGACGGGACCCGCCGCGGGTCCGTCCGGGGACGACCAGGCCGAGCCGGTCGTACTGCCGCAGTGTCTGCGGGTGCATCTCCGCCAACTCGGCGGCGACCGCGATCGCGAAGACGGGCGAGGTCTCGTCCATGTCGGCCATCTGAGCGCTCCTAGCGGGACTGACGGGAGGCTCGGTGCCGGTTCCTGACGGAGCCGCACCGAGCCTCCCGGCCGGGTCTGGTGGTGATGTGGTGCGTGACGCTAGCCGCGCGCCTTGGCGAGCAGGTCCTCGCGCGGGTCTTCGTCGGGCAGGGCTGCGGCGAGGGCGTCGAGCGCCTCGCGCGCCTTGTCCGACAGGTGGGACGGCACCGCGACCTGGACGGTGGCGAGCAGGTCGCCCGTGCCGTTCTTGGTCGTGACGCCGCGGCCCTTGACACGGAGGACCCGTCCGGACGGCGTGCCGGGCGCGACGCGGAGCTTGACCGGCGCGCCACCGAGGGTCGGGACCTCGATCGTCGCGCCGAGCGCGGCCTCCACGAAGGTGACCGGCACGTCGACCCGCAGGTTGAGGCCGTCTCGCTCGAACACCGGGTGCTTCCGCACCGTGACGGTGACCACGAGGTCACCGGCCTCACCGCCGTCGGGGCTCTGCTCACCACGACCGCGCAGCCGGATCTTCTGGCCGTCGGCGACGCCCGCGGGGATGCGGACGTTCACCGGCCGGCCGTTGCCCTGCGCGAGCTTGACGGTGTCACCGGCGACGGCGGTGGCGAGGTCGAGCGTCGTCGTCGCGGTGACGTCGCGCCCCTTCGTCGGGCCGCCGAAGCCACGGAAGCCGCCGGTGTTCTGGCCGAAGCCGCCACCGCCGAACATGCCGCCGAGGATGTCCTCGAAGCCGCCGGCACCGCCGCCGCCCTGACCGAAGCGGACGCGCTGTCCGCCCCCGCCCTGGCCGCCGCCGCCGAACATGCCACCGAAGACGTCCTCGAAGCCGCCCTGGCCGCCCGGTCCGCCCGCCGTGAAGCGGGCCCCGGAACCCATCGCGCGGACCTGGTCGTACTCCTTGCGCTGCTCCTTGTCGGAGAGCACGGAGTACGCCTCGCTGATCTCCTTGAACTTCGACTCGGCAGCAGCGTCACCCGGGTTGGAGTCCGGGTGGTACTGCCGCGCGAGCTTCCGGTAGGTCTTCTTCAGGTCGGCCTCAGAGGCGTCCTTGGACACCCCGAGGACCGCGTAGAAGTCCTTGTCGAACCAGTCCTGACTGGCCACGGCTCACCTCCCCTCTTCCGATGCCGGCCCTCAGGCCGGGACCGCCACGGCGACCTTGGCCGCACGGAGCACACGCTCGCCGAGCCTGTAGCCCGGTTCGACGACGTCCGCGACCGTCTGACCGGTGGCACCCGGGGTCGGGAGCTGGACGATCGCCTCGTGGATGTTCGGGTCGAAGGTCTCGCCCTTCTCACCGATCTGCACGAGCTTGAACCTGTCGAACCCGGCGCGGATCTTCTGGCCGATGACCTGCATGGGGCCCTCGGGCAGGTCCCCGTGCGCCTCGGCGCGAGTCAGGTCGTCGAGCGCGGGGAGGAGTGCACGCACCACCTCGGCGATCGCGACCTCGCGGTTGGCCTCGCGGTCGCGCTCGACGCGCTTCCGGAAGTTCACCAGCTCGGCCTGCGCACGGAGCATGTCCGCGCGCATCTCGGCGACCAGGTCGCGGTCGGACGGGGACAGACGGTCCTCGGCGATGCCGGACGCGGCGTCGGCGAGCAGGGCCTCGTCCTCAGGGCTGAGGTCGTCCGCCGGGCTCCCGTCCGTCGGACCCCCGTCCGCCGCAGCGGGAGCATCCGTCGGGACCTCGACGTCGGGGCCCTCGGCCTCGATCAGGTCCTCGGGTGCCGTCGCGTTGGTGGCGTCGCCCTCGACCTGCGGCTCCCGGGCGTCGTCGACGTTGTCGTCGTGCACGTTGCCGTCAGCGTTGTTGGAGTCAGCCATCGGTTACTTCTTGTCCTTGTCGTCCTCGTCGTCCACGACCTCGGCGTCGACGATGTCCTCGTCGTCACCGGCGGTCTGGCCCTCCGCGCCCGCTTCCGGACCGGCGGCGGCGGCCGACTGGTCCTGGGCGTAGATGGCCTGGCCGATCTTGCCCTGCGACTCGTTCAGCTTGTCGAAGGCGGTCTTCACCGCGTCGTCGTCGTCTCCCGCGAGGGCGGACTTCAGCGCGTCGACGTCGGCCTGCACCTCGGACTTGACGTCCGCGGGGAGCTTCTCGTCGTTCTCCTTGATGAGCTTCTCGATCGAGTACGCGAGCTGCTCGGCCTGGTTGCGACGCTCGCTGGCTTCGCGGCGGGCCTTGTCCTCGGCGGCGTGCTCCTCGGCCTCGCGGACCATGCGCTCGATGTCCTCCTTCGGCAGCGACGAGCCGCCGGAGATGACCATCGACTGCTCCTTGCCGGTGCCCTTGTCCTTCGCGGACACGTGCACGATGCCGTTGGCGTCGATGTCGAACGTCACCTCGATCTGCGGGATGCCCGCGGGCGCCGGAGCGATGCCGGTCAACTCGAAGGTGCCGAGCGCCTTGTTGTCGCGCGTGAAGTCGCGCTCGCCCTGGAAGACCTGGATGGCGACCGACGGCTGGTTCGAGTCAGCGGTCGTGAAGGTCTCGCTGCGCTTGGTCGGGATCGCGGTGTTGCGGTCGATGAGCTTCGTCATCAGGCCGCCCTTGGTCTCGATGCCGAGCGAGAGCGGGGTGACGTCGATGAGCAGGACGTCCTTGCGCTCACCCTTGAGGACACCGGCCTGCAGCGCGGCGCCGACGGCGACGACCTCGTCCGGGTTGACGCCCTGGTTCGGCGACTTGCCACCGGTCAGCGACTTGACGACCTCGGCCACGGCGGGCATACGGGTCGAGCCGCCGACGAGGACGACGTGCGCGATGTCGTTCACCGACACGCCCGCCTCCTTGATGACGTCGTTGAAGGGCTTCTTCGTGCGGTCGAGCAGGTCGGAGGTCATCTGCTCGAACTGGGCGCGCGAGATGGTCTCGTCGAGGTTCAGCGGGCCGTTCGCTGTGAGGGTGAGGTACGGCAGCTGGATGTTGGCGCTCAGCTGGCTCGACAGTTCCTTCTTCGCCTGCTCGGCGGCTTCCTTCAGGCGCTGCTTGGCGATCTTGTCCGTGGACAGGTCGACGCCGTGCTCGTCCTTGAACTTCTTGACCAGGTGGTCGACGATGCGCTGGTCCCAGTCGTCGCCGCCCAGGCGGTTGTCGCCCGAGGTCGAGCGGACCTGGATCGTGGAGAAGTCGTCGTCCTTGCCCACCTCGAGCAGGGAGACGTCGAACGTGCCGCCACCGAGGTCGAAGACCAGGATGAGCTCGTCTTCCTTGCCCTTGTCGAGGCCGTACGCCAGTGCGGCCGCAGTCGGCTCGTTGATGATGCGGAGGACGTTGAGGCCGGCGATCTCACCGGCGTCCTTCGTGGCCTGGCGCTCGGCGTCGTTGAAGTACGCCGGGACGGTGATGACCGCGTCGGTGACGTCTTCACCGAGGTACTGCTCGGCGTCGCGCTTGAGCTTGCCGAGGGTACGGGCCGAGATCTCCTGCGGTGTGTAGCTCTTGCCGTCGATGTCGACCTTCCAGTCGGTACCGATGTGGCGCTTCACGCTCGCGATGGTGCGGTCGACGTTCGTGACGGCCTGGCGCTTGGCGGTCTCGCCGACCAGCACCTCGCCGTCCTTCGTGAAGGCGACGATCGACGGCGTGGTGCGGAGGCCCTCGGCGTTCGCGATGACGGTGGGCTCGCCGCCCTCGAGCACGCTGACGACCGAGTTGGTGGTTCCGAGGTCGATTCCTACTGCACGTCCCATGGGGAGGTACTTCCTTTCATTGGGTGCCGGGAGGTCCGACGCGTGGTGCTGACGTCTACAGACTTGCGTCCCTTGGACTCAACTCTACTCCCATCCAGAGGCCGGTCAAGTTCCGGAGTTGGAAGTTGCGTCCAAGCGACGCAAGGCGGCTGGGCAGCCCCACATACCGGCCTTCATCAACGTGATATTCTCTATCTGACATTCGCTGCTCCACCGGTGCAGCCCGATCCGAAAGACACCTCACTCTTATGAAAGCATTCCCTCGAGCTGCGGCCGCGACCGGCGTCGCTGCAGCCACCCTCGCCGCCAGCTTGAGTATCGGTCCCGCGGCGTCGGCCGAGTCGAGCGGCCCGTGGAGCAGTCTCGATTCGTCAGTCGTTCCGTTCACAGTCGGTCAGACCCAACGAGTGCATCCTGCCTTCCGTATCCACTCGGACAGCCATACGAAGGATCTTCGTTGGGAGTTCTCCGCACCCAGCGGAACGCACTTCTCGGCGAACGACGCGATCGTGGGATTCGATCGACCGCTGTCAGGGCGTGCGGGGCTCGAGAACTGCACACTGTCCGACCAGGATCGCAAGATGCTGTGCTCGCACTCCGGCACCGGCACGGGGGGATTCTGGGGCGGCTCGCACACGTGGTACTACTCGCCCTCCCTGACGGTCGACACTCCTGGCCCGAAGCGCTCGGTCATCGTCCGCTTCTCCGGCCAGTCCGCCCCGGCGAACTCCACCAACTGGACGTCTTTCGACGTCTCGTCGTCGGTACCGATCTCGACACCGTTCACCGCGTCGTCGTCCTACGACAAGACCGAGGACTCGTTCACGATCTCCGGCACGACCGAGGGCAACTGGGACATCTGGACCAGCGCGGACAACGGCGCCAAGTGGAAGTGGCTCACCTCGGCCGCAGAGTACAAGTACTCGCGCAAAGCTCCTCGGTCGGACACGGCCGGCAGGACCCTGCGGGTTCGTCAGGCTGCCGATGGCGTGCAGACGACCGTGCCGCTCCACGACCCCGCCCTCACAGAGGTCTCGGTCGGGAAGAAGGGTAGTCAGCGGACCCTCACCACGAACGCGGGCAGCAGTGGCGCGACCATCCACGTGTCCAGGGACGACACCCCGGGGGGCGATTACCAGACACTGACCGCTGGCTCGGACGGCTGGGTCCGCGGAGCTGTCCTCGACCGGGTCCCCTCGACCGCGACCACGGCGACGATCTGGTCTGGTGACCGCGGAGAACGCACCAAGGTCAACCTTCCGCAGGTCCTCAGCGCCAACGCATTCGACGCCGACGTCGAGAAGGGCACGGCGCGCCTGAGCGGGTACGTTCCGACGGACGCGAACCTCGTCGAGATCCGGTGGGGCACGACGACCAAGGCCTTCGCTCCAGGCGCGGACGGCTCGTTCACCTTCACACTCGACAAGCTCGCTCTCGGATCGAACGCAGTACAGATCCGTGCGCTCAAGGGCGGCACCGAACTCGGTGAGTTGGAACTCGATGTCGCACTCAAGGTCCAGGACGTCACTGCGAAGCACACCTTCGATCTCGAGAACCCCGAGAAGACCGTACAGATCAGCGGCACTGCGACGCCGGGCACCAAGGTCGAGGTGCGCCGCGGCAACAGTGTCGTGGGCTACGACACCGTCAACGGCGGGGGCGAGTGGAGCACCACGGTCAATGCCCCGAACATGACCGGTGTCGACACCCTCGACGTCGTGCAGGTCGTCCGTGGCCAGGACAACGGTCACACGGAACTGAAGGTCGACTACGGCGCGGGCACGACGATCACGTCGCCGGCAGACGACTTCGTGCTCGAACCGGGCAGCACGCTCCTGCTCACCGGTGTGTCGCAGCAGAACTCGCTGATCAGGGTCTACGAGAAGGGCAAGCAGGGCACGATCCTCGGGTCGATGCAGGCCGACAAGGACAACGGCAGCTGGGGCATCCCGATCGACGGCCTCGAGGATCGTGAGTACAAGCTCGTCGTCGCCACGACGAGTAAGGGCTACAACCGCACCACCGTCGAGATCACGGTGAACCCGGGCAAGTCCTCGAACGGTGGCGTCGCGGCCGATGGCGTCGGGTTCGACCTGTCGATGGAGGTCGGCGAGACGAAGGACCTCTACGTCGGCCTCAAAGCGACCGACGCGCTCACGTCGCTGCAGGACACCACGTTCAAGGTGACTGCGCCTGCCGGGACGAAGTTCGTCGACGGCACCTCGAAGAGCCAGTACCTCGACCCCAACGGGCAGTGGAAGAGCGACGGCAATGCCACCGCGACCGTCACGGTGCAGGACGGCGGCGCGAAGGCCGTCGTCACGCTGAACACCAAGCACGGCTGGACACGGGACACGGGACAGCAGGCCCGCTGGAGCCTGCCGATCGAGGGCACGGCTGCTGGCACCGGTGACGCCACGTTCACCGTGAGCGGTACGAGCAACCGCGGCGCGTTCACCGCGTCCGGCACGTCGGCCGTCAGCGTGGTCGAGCAGCCAACGGTCACGTTCCCGAATGTACCGGTCGCCGCTCCCGGCACAACGACAGACTGGGTCGATGGTTCCATGTCGAGCAACGCCGCGGGTGAGCTTGAGCTGAAGGCACCCGCGGGCACGACGATCGTCGAAGCACGAGGGTTGGGTGTGGGCAGCGGATCCACGATCGTCGGGCAGATCCGTGACGGCGGGAAGAGCGCGTTCTTCCCGGGTGACAACACATGGGCTGATGACTTCCGGAAGATCCAGTTCAAGCTGCGCGTGAACGACGACGCGGCGCCGGACACGACGATCACTGGTGGAACTGCGACCATCAAGAAGGCCGGGCAGGAGGACGTGGCTGCGGAAGGGACGTTCTCCGTCCAGACCGGTGCGAAGGTGACGTTCGACGTGCCAGCGACTTCGGCCGGATCGACGACCGACTGGGTGTCGGGGTCGATCTCCTCCAAGAAGCAGGGCGAGGTCACGCTCCACGCTCCTGAGGGCACGAAGTTCGTCGCGGCTCAGGGAGCCGGGGGCAGCGGCGCCGTGGTGTCCGGTTCAGTCGCAGAGGACGGGAAGACGGCAACCATCGCCGGAGACCAGACCTGGGAGGACAATTTCCGGAAGATCCAGTTCAAGCTGCAGGTCCTCGAGGGCCAGAAGGGCGGCGCCGAGCTGACCGGCGGCAGCGTCGACATCGTGGCGGAGGGCACCACCCCGGTCATCGGCCACGGTGACATCACCGTGGTCGAGCAGCCAACGGTCACGTTCCCGAATGTACCGGTCGCCGCTCCCGGCACAACGACAGACTGGGTCGATGGTTCCATGTCGAGCAACGCCGCGGGTGAGCTTGAGCTGAAGGCACCCGCGGGCACGACGATCGTCGAAGCACGAGGGTTGGGTGTGGGCAGCGGATCCACGATCGTCGGGCAGATCCGCGACGGCGGGAAGAGCGCGTTCTTCCCGGGTGACAACACATGGGCTGATGACTTCCGGAAGATCCAGTTCAAGCTGCGCGTGAACGACGACGCGGCGCCGGACACGACGATCACTGGTGGAACTGCGACCATCAAGAAGGCCGGGCAGGAGGACGTGGCTGCGGAAGGGACGTTCTCCGTCCAGACCGGTGCGAAGGTGACGTTCGACGTGCCAGCGACTTCGGCCGGATCGACGACCGACTGGGTGTCGGGGTCGATCTCCTCCAAGAAGCAGGGCGAGGTCACGCTCCACGCTCCTGAGGGCACGAAGTTCGTCGCGGCCCAGGGAGCCGGGGGCAGCGGCGCCGTGGTGTCCGGTTCAGTCGCAGAGGACGGGAAGACGGCAACCATCGCCGGAGACCAGACCTGGGAGGACAATTTCCGGAAGATCCAGTTCAAGCTGCAGGTCCTCGAGGGCCAGAAGGGCGGCGCCGAGCTGACCGGCGGCAGCGTCGACATCGTGGCGAACGGCACCACCCCGGTCATCGGCCACGGTGACATCACCGTGGCGGTCGCACCGGCAACGGTCGAGAACGGCGGCGTCAAGACCGACGCACTCGGCTTCGACGCATCGATGCAGGTCGGCGAGACCAAGGAACTCTACGTCGGCCTCGAAGCGACCGACTCGCTCACGTCGCTGCAGGACACCACGTTCAAGGTCACTGCTCCGGCGGGGACGAAGTTCGTCGACGGCACCTCGAAGAGCCAGTACCTCGACCCCAACGGGCAGTGGAAGAGCGATGGCAATGCCACCGCGACCGTCACGGTGCAGGACGGCGGCGCGAAGGCCGTCGTCACGCTGAACACCAAGCACGGCTGGACACAGGACACGGGACAGCAGGCCCGCTGGAGCCTGCCGATCGAGGGCACGGCTGCTGGCACCGGTGACGCCACGTTCACCGTGAGCGGTACGAGCAACCGCGGCGCGTTCACCTCATCCGGCAAGTCCACCGTCACCGTGGTCGAGTCGGCCAAGCCGGCGACGCCGGCGAACGTCGAGGGGTACTTCCCCACGAACGTGAAGCAGTGGGCCCACATCAAGGGCTCCGGCGTCACCGCGAACGCCGCGATCACCATCTCCAACAGCAACGGCGTCGTCACGACCGGCAAGGCCAACGCCTCCGGCGCGTTCGACCTCTCCGTCAACCCCTCCAAGGTCGGCTGGGGCGACCAGGCCTTCACCGTCACCCAGACCACCGACGGCAAGACCTCCGACCCCGCCAACGTGACCCTGCAGTACGCACCGAACACCGCACCCACGTTCACCTCCCCGGCGAACCTGGGCACGATCATCAACACCGGGCAGACCTTCACCGGCACCGGTGTCGACGGCGCACTGATCGGCCTCAAGGGCGCCGGGATCAGCACCGAACTGGCGTCCACGACGCTCAACGGCACCACGAACTGGTCCTTGCAGGCTGATCCCGCCATCACCCTCCCGATCGGCTCCTACCAGCTGTTCGCGAACCAGCACACCAAGGGCGGCAAGTTCAACAACGCCCCGATCATCGTCACCGTGAAGGACGCCAAGCCGGCGACGCCGGCCAACGTCCAGGGGTACTTCCCCGAGAACGTGAAGCAGTGGGCCCACATCAAGGGCTCCGGCGTCACCGCGAAAGCGACGATCACCATCTCCAACAGCAACGGCGTCGTCACGACCGGCAATGCCGACGCCTCCGGCGCGTTCGACCTCTCCGTCAACCCCTCCAAGGTCGGCTGGGGCGACCAGGCCTTCACCGTCACCCAGACCACCGACGGCAAGACCTCCGACCCCGCCAACGTGACCCTGCAGTACGCACCGAACACCGCACCCACGGTGCTCACCCCGACGCCGGGGAGCCAGATCGCCACGAAGGGTCAGACGTTCACCGGCATCGCAGTGGACGGAGCGCTGCTCGCACTGCACGGCTCGGGCATCACCGCGGACCTCGCCACGACGACGCTCAGCGGCACGACCGACTGGTCGATGACCGCTGACCCGGACGTGGCGCTCCCCGCCGGCAGCTACCAGCTGTTCGTGCAGCAGTTCACCAAGGGCGGCAAGTTCAACCAGCAGCAGCTGGGCGTCAACGTGGCCCCCTGACCCGAGCTGAGCTGAGCTGACCCGGCACTCCCCCGGTCCGGGCGGGACGTCCGAGCGACGTCCCGCCCGGACCACCACACGACGACCGACCAGACCCGAAGGGCCATCATGTCGACCCGGATCCTGACCACGACCGCTCTCACCCTCGCCCTCGCCGCCGCTCTCACCGGCTGTTCCGGGAGCAACGCCACATCGGAAACGAGCCCCACCCGCACGCCGACTCCGACCGACATCACCACGGCCCCGCCGCCCGAGCTCGAGAAGGCCACGGTGCGCTGCTCCGACGGGGTAGCCCGAGTGGCTGAGCTCAACAACAAGGAAGTCACCGTTCCCGACTGCGTGAAGGTCGTGATCACGACCTCGAACGCTCGCATCGTCATGGGCGACGCCGACGAACTCCGTGTGACCGGCGCGATCAACAGCATCACCGCCAAGGACGTCGCGTCCATCACCGTGACCGGGGACGCCAACGAGATCACGACGACGTCCACGCCGGAGATCGATGACTCCGGAGCGAAGAACGTCGTGAACCGCTGAGCTCCGTGCACGAGAAGGGGCCCCGATCGTTCTGGCGATCGGGGCCCCTTCTCGTGTACGGAGCAGTCACGGGGCCGCTCCCCGGCACTTCGAGATGTCAGGGACGTGAAGCGACCGCGTGGAGCAGCGCGACCACACGCTTCAGAGCGTCATCCACGGTGTGGGCCATGTCGGCGAAGTCGCTGGCATCACCCCGGACCGGATCCGTGATGTCCACGGCTCCCCGAGCGGCGAGGCGGAACCGTCCCACGACGTCGTCGAGGGACATCTCGTGCAACCGGACGTCGCTCTCGGTCGCCGCTCGGGCCACCTGAGCGAACTCGCCCAGGGTGTAGGTCCTCCGGAGGGCACCGGGAACGAGCGCGAGTACGTCGCGCCGGTGTCCGCGTTCCATCGTCAGCACGACATCCACGCTGCGGATGAGCGCCGCGTCGATCCGTCGGGACCGGTGAGCATCGAGCTGTGCCAGGCTCCGCGGTTGGACGAAGAAGCGGCGGAGCTGTTCGTGTGCCCCGGCGCCGAGCGGTGCCCTCGTCCCGGCACTGAGTGGAACGGCCGGAGTGTCGTCCCTCGCGGACCAGAGCTCGGAGAACGCCACCGTGGCGTACGGGGAGCGGCAGATGTTCCCCTCGCATACGAACAGCACCCGGGGCGGCACAGCGGGCGTCATCGTCTTCCCTCGACCGCCGCACGCCGCGCCCGCCGCGGGCTCTCGCTCTGCGGACGAGCAGTGGCGTAGTAGGAGTACGACTCCGGTCGGTGCCCGACACGGACACGGTTGGCGACGACGCCGAGCACTCGAGCTCCGACCGCGTCGACCTTGCTGACTGCCCGCCCGATGTCGCCCATCTTCACCCGGCCGTCGACCGAGGCGACGAACAGCACGCCCGACGCCGAGGCCCCCAGCACTGCTGGGTCCGTGACGGGAAGCGCGGGCGGTGCGTCGATGATCACGTAGTCGAACGACACCGACGCCGTCTGGACCACGAGCTGCATCTGCCGGGAGCTGAGGAGCTCGCTCGGGTTCGGCGGCACCTGGCCGGAGGTGAGGACGCGGAGGCCGCCTTCTCCGACCACCTGGATCGCGTCGTCGAGTTCGACCTGGTGGGCGAGCACGGTGGACAGGCCGACGCTGCCTTCGATGCCCAGGATGTCGGCAACGGACGGCCGCCGGAGATCGGCGTCCACGAGCAGCGTCCGGTGGCCGTTCTGCGCCAGCATGAGCGCCAGGTTGGAGGCGGTGGTCGACTTCCCCTCGCCGGCGAGCGAACTCGTGACCACGATGACCTGACAGTCGCCGTCGAGGTTCGTGAAGGTCAGGTGCGTGCGCAGCTGGCGGTAGGCCTCGGCTGTGCTGGAGAACTGCCCTCCGCTGCTGGTGAGGGCGATGGTGGCGATGTCGTCGGAGACCGGGATCTCCGCGAGGACGCTCTTCCCCGATGCGGACGCCACCTGGTCGACGCTCCGCACCTTCGTGTCCATCGTCTCGCGGAGCAGGGCGCTGCCGATGCCGAGGGCGAGACCGATGAGGGCGCCGACTGCGATGTCCACCGGCACGCGGGGTGAGGCCGGCGCGGTCGGCACTTCGGCCTTCTGATACACGCTCAACTTCACCAGCGATTCGCCGAGTGCATCCGTCTTCTCGAGGTCCCCCACGAGCTCGATGGTCTGCGCGGCGATCGCGTCCGCGAGCGCGGCGGCCTTCTCGGGGTCGGGCTGCGTCGCCGCGATCGACATGATGACGGTGTCGGCATTCGTCGTGGTCCGCACTGCTCTCTCGAGCTCGGACGGAGCGGCTTCGACTCCTGCTTCCCGAGCAGCGGCGCGGAGGATCGCGGTCGAGGTCGAGAGCTTCGCGTACGACGCCACGCGGGACTCGGAGAACGACCCACCCTGACTCAGGTCACTCGCGGTCGAACCGCCGTCCACCGAGACGAACATCTGCGCCTCGGCGCGGTACAGCGGCGTCGCGAGGAGCGACAGCGTCACCCCGCCCGTCACGCCCAGCAACGTGAGCATGGTCAGCAACCAATGCCGTCGTCGGATGACGGCCAGGAACTGTGCGAGCGACATGACGATTCCTTCGGGAAGGGGCTTGAGGGGCTGATATACAAACGATAGTATATCCCAAACAGTTGAAAGGAAAAGATGACGATCCTCGGCGCCGTCCTCATCGGCAGCGCGCTCCTCGGCGTGCTGCTCCGCCGGCGCGCCCTCGTCGCGGTCGCTCTCGGTTGCGCCGCCGGGCTCCCTTCCTCGGCCGGGCTCGTGGTCGGCCAGCCGGTGCCGATCTTCGTGTGTGTCGGAGCCGTCGCCGGCGTCGCCTTCCTCGTGGAACCACGTCGGGCGGGCCCGACGCCCGTCCTCACCGTGCTGGTCGGATTCGCGGTGTGGTCGCTCACGTGGACCGTCATGGCGCCCTGGGTGTTCGCGGGCGTCCCGGTGCTCACGCCCCGGGGCGGTGTCGAGCGCCAGCTCTCGGCGCTCACACCACTCGGCTACACGACGACCAACTTCGCGCAGTCGCTGATCCTCGCCAGTGCACTGGGCGCAGCAGCCTTCCTCATCCGCTCCCGGACCGCTCCGCTCGCACTGACCGTCACCACGTGGGTCGGCGTGGGCGGCAGCCTCGTGCGGAGCGCCCTGCGGCAGGCGGGGCTCGACGTCCTGGCACCCTTCCTCGACACGTTGCAGACCTACTACGCCGACACCGACAGCAGGTGGCGTGGCGTCTTCAACGAGCCGAGCGAGCTCGCGGCCTTCGCGACCGGGGTCGCGGCGTACGCCACCGCACGAGCGCTCCTCGCGGACCGTTCCGCGACGAGGGTCGCCTGCTCAGCACTCGCCGTCGGTGCCGGGACGCTGCTCCTGGGTTCGGCCTCGGGCACAGCCCTCGTCACGACGGGCATCGTCGCGGGGACTGCACTGATCGTGCTCGTCGCGCGTTTCGCCGCGAACGGCGGCCGCGGTGCGCCGTGGGTCGTCCTCGGGCTGCTGGCTGTCCTCATCACCGCGATGACGATGGGCACAGACCTGATCGAGCCGGCCGTGGAGTTGGCCACCGGCAAGCTCGGGAGCCAGTCCCAGCTGGCACGGAGCGGTGCGGACGGGGTCGGCCTCGAGGTCTTCTGGGACACCGGCGGCCTCGGGGCGGGTCTCGGCGGGAACCGCGCGTCCTCGTTCGTGGTCACCCTGCTCTCGACCGTGGGCGTCGTGGGAACCGCGCTCTTCTCGTTCGCCGTCTTCCGCACCGTCCGCACCGGCCTGCGGTCGCGCGTGACCGTACCGGCCGCCGTCGGCCTCCTGGCACTCCTGGTGGCGAAGACCGTGGCCATCCCTGACCTGGGCACCCCGCTCCTC
Source organism: Curtobacterium sp. MCBD17_030 (assembly GCF_003224255.1). NCBI lineage: Bacteria > Bacillati > Actinomycetota > Actinomycetes > Micrococcales > Microbacteriaceae > Curtobacterium > Curtobacterium sp. MCBD17_030. Next base: position 58,487 of record NZ_QKLI01000008.1, read on the forward strand.
TGGATCCTCCTCTGTGCCAGCCTGAGCGCGGGTGCCAGCAAGAACAGGAGAACGAGCGGCGACGGATCGGCAGCGTCCGCACACCCGTCACCGCCCCTCCGCGACGACGTCCCACCGTTCCACCGTTCCGCCCAGCAAGGAAGTCCGACATGAACCGACCCATCGACAAGGCGGCACCGATCGATCCCGCGACCACCGTGCGGTTCACCGGCGTCCAGGCGCTGCGGTTCCTCGCCGCGATGCTCGTCGTGGTGTCACACGTCCCGATCTACGTCCAGGAGCGCCTCCACGAGGACGTCCCCCGATTCCCCGTGGGCGTCGCGGGTGTCGCCGTCTTCTTCGCCATCAGCGGCTTCGTCGCGGTCATCGTGACGTCCCGTGACGACGTCCGTCCGGGCAGGTTCCTCCTCCGGCGCGCAGCCCGCATCGTGCCGCTCGCCTGGGCGATGACCACGATCAAGCTGCTCCTCGTCGTGATCGACCCCTCGTCGCTCGTGCGCGCTGCCGTCGACCCGTGGTACATCGTGGCGAGCTACCTCTTCCTCCCTGCACGAGGCGCCGACGGCCTGGTGCAACCGCTGTACACCGTGCAGTGGACGCTCTCGCACGAGTTGCTCTTCTACGTCGTCGTCGCCGGCGCACTGGCCCTGCGGACCAGACCCGCGACCCTCGTGCCAGTGGTCCTGGCCGTGCTCGCACTGCTCTCCGTCGCACGTCCGGACCCGTGGCCAGCGTGGCAGTTCCACGCGGACCCGATCGTCCTGTGCTTCGTCGCAGGGATGGCCGTCGGACAGTGGACCTGCGACCGTCGCCGTGGTCCGCTCGTCGTCCGGCTGCTCGGCGCGCTGATGTGCTGGGTCGTCGTCGAGGGCATCAGCGGCGCGCCCGTCGCTCACGCGCTGCTCCTGCCGGTCGCGACCACTGCGATCCTCGCGGCCGTGGTCGCGGAGACCTGGTGGCGGCGTCTGGTGGGTCGGCGGTTGCTGCTCCTCGGAGACGCGTCGTACGCGCTCTACCTGACACACCCGGTCGTCGTACCGGTCTTGATCGCCGCGTTGACACGCCTACCGATGCTCGCAGACCCCGCACGCTGGCCAGTCGTCGGGCTGCTCGCCGCGTGCGGGTCCGTCTTGGCGTCGGTGGCCGTCTGGAAGTGGGTCGACCGCCCGTTGCTGCGCCTGTCGCAGCGCCTCACGCAGCGACGGGAACCGGAAGTCACCGCTACCGGCGGCGGCGGGATCCTCGACGGCGCCCACCGGGATCGGACCGGGTGACACCGCACCGGGCGGTGGGAATCACGTTGTCCGTCCGGGTGAGGCGGCTCTTCCTCGTGGACGCCGCACGCCGCGGACGTCGCGGGCCGCCGAGACCTGGCGCGACGCCCGCAGGACCACGTCGGCGACGTGACCGAGGCGTCGGGAGCAGGACGGGCCTCCAGGACGGGCCGGGAGGCGTCCGCCGCGACGCGTCAGATCGCGTTGGCCTTCGCGACGCCGCCGTACCAGTGCGCGCTCGGCTTCGGCGTCCGTTCGAACGTCTCCCGGTCCCAGGCGACGAGCCCGAAGGTGGGCCGGAACCCGGAGGCCCACTCGTAGTTGTCGAGCAGCGACCAGTGCTGGTACCCGAGGACCTCGATGCCGTCCTCGATGCAGCGGTGGAGGCCCTCGAGTGCACCCTGTGTGTAGGCGATCCGGCGGGTGTCGTCCGCGGTCGCGATGCCGTTCTCGGTGACCATGACGGGCACGTGGCCGGACAGCTCCCACGCGCTGCGGATGCCGTCAGCGGCGGCCTCCGGGTAGAACTCCCACCCGGTCAGCGTCGTCTCGACATCGTCCTCGACCGGCATCGGGCCGGAGGGTCCGACGAACGTGCGCGTGTACGCCTGCACGCCGACGAAGTCGTCGCCGGCAGCCGCTTCGAGGTACCAGTCGTCGCGCGGGTACCCGTACTCGCGGAGCATCTCCTCGGACCCGGGCTCGCCGGAGGGCTTGAACGCCTGGGTCGCGATGGTCCACCCGGACTGGAGGCCCGACACCTGTCCCAGGACATCGCGCGACCGCCGGTGGCTGGCCAGCAGCGCGTCGGCGACGCCGAGGTCCGGGTTCGGCAGCCCGTAGGCGACGAGGTTCCGGGCGTCCTCGCCGCCGGCGAGCATCGCCGCGATGTTCGGCTCGTTGATCGTGCACACGTAGCGGACGCCGTCCTGGACGACGGGGAGCGCGGCCTCGGTGTACCGGGCGAACAGGTCGGCGGCGTCGGGGGCGCGCCAGAAGCCGTCCCGCTCGAACCAGCGCGGCACGGTGAAGTGCATGAGGGTGACGATCGGCTCGATGCCGAACTCGTGGCAGGCCTCGACCATGCGGCGGTAGTGGTCGACCTCGGCGCGGCTGACGAACCCGCGCTCGGGCTCGATGCGGGACCACTCGATGCTGAACCGGTAGGAGTTCAGGCCGAGGTCGGCGGCGATCCGGATGTCCTCGCGGTAGCGGTGGTAGCTGTCCGCCGCGTCGCCGGAGGGCTCGACGATCGTGGTGTCCGGCTCGTGCTCGTGCACCCACCAGTTGCTGTTGACGTTGTTGCCCTCGATCTGGTGGGCGGCGGTGGCGGCACCCCAGAGGAAGCCGTCGGGGAAGTGCAGCGTGGTGATGATGGTGCCTTTCAGTGGGCGGACAAGAACCGGTCGAAGACCTCGACGGTTCCCTGCGGGTTCTCGATCTGCGGTCCGTGGTAGCTCGCCGGGATGACCTCGTACTCGGCGCCGGTGTCGGTCGCCATGGCGCGCTGCCACGGGATCGGCCAGGCACCGTCCCACTCGCCGTGCGTGACGAGGACGGGCAGCCCGGTGGCGCGGAGTTCGGCGGAGCTGTCGGTGTGGTCCTCGAGGATGTGCCCGCCGGCGACGATGCTCAGGGGGCTCGTGGCGTCGAAGCGTTCACGGACCATGCGGACGTCGTCGGGGAGTTCCTCGTCGGGGCGGTACGCCCACAGCGGGTTGGTGGCGTCGAACAGGGTGCGGTTGTTCCCACCGGTGTCGTGCATGATCGTCAGCTCGGTGACCTTGCGGTAGGGCCAGCCGTACGGTCCGGAGCAGAACTGCACGACGGACCGGAACGAGCGAGGCGACGCGATCGCGGCGGCGCGGATGATCACGCCGCCGAGCGAGTGCCCGATCAGGTGCACGGGAGCGCCGTCGTCGAGCAGGCGTGCGACGCGGACCACGTCGGCGGCTTCCTCGTCGAGCGTGTAGCTCTGGGGCGAGCCCGGCGCTGCCGAGTCGGCCTGCCCGCGGCGACTGATCGCGACCGCCGTCCAGCCGGCGTCACGGAGGAGGGGCATGAACGTGCACCAGTCCTCCTTCGAGCCGGTGTACCCGGGGACGACGAGCACGACGCCCTTCGACGGACCCGACGGGACGACGCGGTAGGCGGTGAGCCGGCCGACGGGCAGGTCGATGCCCACGACGTCGACGCCCTCGGGGGTGGGCAGGTGGCCGAACGGCGGGACCGTGGGGAACGCATGCAGGTTCATGGCGCCAGTCTCTTGCGCGGATTCGGCACGGCGTCCAGCAGGGCGACCGTGTAGTCGTCCTGCGGGTGCTGCAGCACGTCGGCGGTCCGCCCCCGCTCGACCACGGCGCCGTCGTGGAGCACCATGATGTCGTCGGTGATGAGCCGGGCACTCAACAGGTCGTGCGTGATGTAGAGGAGCGAGACGCCCCACTGCTCCCGCAGGTCCTCGAGGAGCGCGAGCACCCCGGCGCGGAGCGTCACGTCGAGCATCGAGACCGGCTCGTCGGCGATGATCACCTGCGGGTCGCTGGCGAGCGCCCGTGCGATGACCACGCGCTGCCGCTGCCCGCCGGAGAGCTGGTGCGGGAGCTTCTGTGCGAACTGCTCCACGGGCGTCAGGCCCACGGTCTCCAGGAGCTCGAGCACGCGGCGTCGGGCATCGCGCCCGCGGAGCCCGGTGTAGTTCACGACCGGACGGGTGAGCGTGTACTCGACCGTGTGCAGCGGGTTGAGCGCCGAGTACGGGTCCTGGAACACCATCTGCACCTCGGAGCGCAGATCCCGCATCCCCCGGCGTCCGAGCTTCGCGACGTCGAGGTCCCCGAAGCGGACCGTGCCGGTCGTCGGCTTCTCGACGCCGGTGAGCAGCTTCGCGATGGTCGACTTGCCGGAGCCCGACTGGCCGACGAGCGCGAGGGACTGCCCCGGCTCGAGTGTGAACGACACGTCGCGGACGGCGCGGACCGGGTCCTCACCACGACGGGGCGCCGGGTACGTCTTCACGAGGTGGTCGACGACGATCGGGTTCCGCGCCGCGCTGCGCTCCCGCGAGCCGACCGTGCTGAACGACGAGGTCGCCTGCTGGCGCTTCTCACCCGACGCGGCACGGAGCGAGCGGTCCGGGAAGCCGGGCAGGCTCACGACCGATGCGCGCGGGTCCGCGTAGTGCGAGAGCAGCATCTGCGTGTACGGGTCCTGCGGGGCACGGAGCACCTCGCGCGACCCGCCGTCCTCGACGATCCGGCCCTTGTGCATGACGAGGACGCGCTCGGTGGCCTCGAGCACGATGCCGAGGTCGTGGCTGATGAGCACCGCCGTGAAGCCCTCGGCCCGCTGCAGCTCGATGATCGTGTCCATCACCGCGTGCTGCACGAGGACGTCGAGCGCCGTGGTCGGCTCGTCGAACACCATGAGCTGCGGCTCGAGGGACAGCGCGAGGGCGATCGACACGCGCTGGCGCATGCCGCCGGACAGCTCCCCGGGGAACCGCGCGAGCATCGAGTCGGGGAGCTTCACCTTGCCGACGAGCTCCCGCATCCGGCTGTCCCACCGCTCGCGTGGGACGTGGCCGTGGGCCGTGAAGACGTCGATGAAGTGGTTCCGGATCGTCCGCACCGGGTTGAGCGCGTTCATGCCGGACTGCAGCACCATCGCGAATCCGCCCTGGCGCTGCTGCCGGAGCTCCTCGTCGCCGAGGTCGCGGATGTCCTTCCCCGCGAACACGATGCTGCCGCCGTTCGTCCGCGCCGGGGGCTTCTGCAGTCGGGTGAGCGCGTAGCCGAGCGTCGACTTGCCGGAGCCGGACTCGCCGACCAGCCCGACGAACTCGCCCTTCCGGAGCGAGAACGACACGTGGTCGACCGCCTGGACGGCGGTCTGCCCCGACGACTCGTAGACGACCGACAGGTCGCGGACGTCGAGCAGGACGTCGGATCCTGCGGAGCCGGTGGTTCCGTCGGACGTGTCGGACGGGAGGCCCGTGGCGGCGCCGGTGCGTGCCTCCAGTCCGGTGGTGGGGACGGGACGTGCGCCGCTCATGCGGTCGCCTCCTTGCGCTTCGGGCGCGCGCCTTCGCGCAGCCGCGGATTGGACACGGCGTCGACGCCGAAGTTGATCAGGGTGAGGCTCATCGCGAGGAGGGCGATGCAGAGCCCCGGGGCGAACAGCAGGATCCACTGGCCGGTGAGCAGCGCGTTCGAGTTCTGCGCCCAGTAGAGGATCGTGCCCCAGCTGACGATCGAGGAGTCCCCGAGGCCGAGGAACTCCAGGCCCGCCTCCGCCAGGATCGCGCTGGTCGCCGCCCCGAAGAAGCTGCCGACGATCAGGGACGTCATGTTCGGCAGGATCTCGCGGAAGACGATGCGGGTCGCCCCCTCGCCGGAGAACTGCGCGGCCGTCACGAAGTCGCGGCCGCGCAGGGACTGCGTCTGGGAGCGGAGCACACGCGCTCCCCATGCCCAGCCGGTGACGACGATGACCGCGATGATGACCGCGATGCCGCCGTTCTGCAGGTACGCCGCGATGACGATCATGAGCGGCAGGCCCGGGATCACCAGGAACAGGTTCACGACGAACCCGATGACCTCGGCGATCCAGCCGCGGACGTAGCCCCAGCTGAGGCCGATCGCGACGGCGACGAGCGTGGACAGGATGCCCGCGACGGCGCCGACCATGACCGAGATGCGGGCACCGTAGATCAGCTGGGAGAGGACGTCCTCGCCGGCGGCGGTGGTGCCCATCCAGTGGTCGGGCGTCGCGTCGGCGGACCGTGCGAAGCCGTTCTGGCTGGCGCCGTACGGGGCGAGGAGGGGCGCCAGGATCGCCACGAGGACGAACACGGCCAGGATGATGATGCCGATCCGGGCCTTCGTGTTCGACCAGACGACGCCGAACTGGCGAGCGGCTGACCTGAGCTTGCTGGGGGCTTGGGCTTCGTCTTGCGTGCGTACTGCGACGGTGGTCATCGGCGCGTCCTCGGGTCCAGGACGCCGTACAGCACGTCCACGATGAAGTTGGCGATGAGCACCGACACGGTGATCATCAGGAAGAGGGCCTGCATCAGCGGGTAGTCCTGGCCGATGACGGCGTTGAACAGCAGGTAGCCGATGCCCGGGTAGCCGAACACCTGCTCGACGAGCACCGAGCCGCCGACCACCCCGCCGAGTGCGAGCCCGAACCCGGTGAGGTTCGGCAGGATCGCGTTGCGCGCGGCGTAGCGGATCGCGACGGTCCGGCCGCGCAGGCCGTTCGCCTCGGCGAAGGTCACGTAGTCGTCACCGAGCGTGTTGATCATCGCGTTGCGCATGCCGATGATCCAGCCGCCCAGGCTCGTCACCAGGATCGTCACCGCCGGCAGGACCGCGTGCTGCAGGGCATCACCCACGAACGCTCCGGAGAGGCCCGGCGTGGTCGTCGCCGAGTACGCGCCGGTGGTCGGGAACCAGTGCAGGACGTAGCCGAGGAAGAACAGCAGGAGCAACGCCGTCCAGAAGTACGGGAACGTGGACATGAACGACCCGGACAGGGTGGGCAGCGAGTCGAGCCAGGTGCCGCGCTTCCAGGCGGCCCCGACACCGATCAGGGTGCCGAGGACGAACGCCAGGATCGTCACGACCCCCACCAGGATCAGCGTGTACGGCAGGGCCTTCCCGACCAGGTCGCCGACCGGCTGCGGGTAGAACGTGTAGCTCGTCCCGAAGTCGAGGGTGACGACCTGGTGCAGGTAGCTGACGTACTGGTCCCAGAGGTTGCCGGTCGGGACGCCGAGCTGCGCCTCGATGGCCTTGCGGGTGGCGTCGGTGACCGGCCCGTTCTGGCTGAGCTTCGCGAGGGCCGCATCGCTCGGACTGCCCGGCATGAGGCGCGGCAGCACGAAGTTCAGCGTGACCGCGGCCCAGAGGGTCAGGACGAAGAGGACGAGTTTCTGGACGATGTACTTCACTTGCCCTGCTCCTGGACGATCGCGCGCCCTGCGGCGCTGTCCCGCAGCCGGAGCTTGGTGAAGATGAGCAGCGGTGCCGAGTCGTAGTTCTGCGGGGCCATGTAGGGGTCCTCCGCACTCGGCCAGCCGACGAACTTGCCGGTGTTGAACAGGCCCCAGAGACCGCCGTGGTACATACCGATCACGGGCAGCTGGTCGTACACGATCGTCTGCAACTGGTCGAGGATCTGCTGCTGCCGGGCCGTGTCGGTCGTCGCCTTGTACTCGTCGAGCAGGCGCTGCGTCGCCGGGTCCCGGTACCGCTCGTAGTTGTTGACGGTGGGCTTGCCGACGGGCTGGTAGAACTCGGTCGACATCAGCGAGTTGAACGCCTGGTAGACGTCGCCGTTGCCCATGCCGCCCATCGCCATGTCGAAGTCACCGTTGTTGATCGCCTGCTGGTAGCCGGCGGGCTGCGGGGCCTTGATGGTCACCGCGACGCCGATGGCGGTGAGGTCGCGGCGGACCTCCTGCGCGGCACGGAGCCAGTCCGCGTAGCCGTTCGCCGTGGTGATCGTGATCGCGAGCTGCTTGCCGTCCTTGACGATCTTGCCGCCCTGCTCCACCCAGCCGGACTTCGCGAACGCGGCCTTCGCGGCGGCGACGTCCTGCGTCACCATGCCCTTGTCGGGGATGTCGGGGTTCGCGTACCGCTCCTGGTTCGGCAGGATCAGGCCGGTCTGGGCCGCGGCGGTGAGGTTGCCCTCGGTCGCGGTCTCGGCGATGTCGTCGCGGTCGAGGGCGAGCGAGATGCCCCGGCGGACGTTCACGTCGTCGTACGGCGCCTTCGTCAGGTTGGGGATCAGCCCGATCACGCCCCCCGGCGGGAACCACCAGGTGTTGGTGCGGGACGCGGCGCCCCATGTGCCCTCGACGTCGGAGATGAACGAGTACGACCAGTCGTAGCCGCGGGTCACGGTGTCGAGCTGCGTGTTGGTCGCCGGCAGGATGAGGTGCTTGATCGCGATCTCGTCGGCCTGCCAGTACCGACGGTTCTTGTCCATCGAGTACTGCTGGTCGGTGTAGTTGCCGAGGACGAACGGGCCGGTGCCGATGGGGTTCGGGTCCCGCCACGTCGTCGGGTCCTCCACCTTCCCCCAGTGCCGCTCGCCGAGGATGTACGTCTGGCCGATGATCGTCAGGCTCGGGACGTCCTCGGACTCCAGGTGGAAGACGACGTGGTCCCCCTGCTGCTCGATGGTGTCGATGTGCTGCCAGGCACCCTTGACGTCCATCGCGGGGAACTTCTTCAGCAGGTCGAACGTGAAGACGACGTCCTTCGCGGTGAACGCGTCACCGTTCGACCACTCGACACCCCGGCGGATCGTCATGTCGATCGTCTTCGCGTCCGGCTGTTCCCACGAGCTGGCGAGCCACGGGTTCCGCTTGCCGTCGAGGGGGTTCACCTCGATGAGGGGCTCGTACATCCACTTCGACGCCGTCCGGGCGTTCGTGATGTACGGGTTGAAGTTGCGGTCGAACAGCGGGTTGCCGTGGTCGGCGTTGATGAGCATCGTGTCCTTGCCGATGCTCGGGTCCGGCTCCGACCGGACCTGGATGCTGCAGCCGGTCGCCGTGATGGCCACGACCGCGATGCCGGCGAGGGCAGCGGCGAAGCGAGCACGGCGGGTGCGCTGTGGGGGAAGCGTCATTGCTCGGTCGACCTCCGTGTCGAGTGGGTACGAGGGTCAATGTATGCGCTTACATCGCGGTGCGCAAGTCGCAGTCCGCACGTCGCGCAGCACGCTAGAGCTCCGGGGGGCAACTCTCGCGGAGCAGCACCTCGACGGGCAGCCGGACGGCACGCGGTGGTCCCTCACGGCGGTCCAGTCGGTCGACGATCGCCCGGACCGCCGCACGCCCCAGGTCCCCCATCGGCTGGTGCACGGTGGTCAGGCGCGGGGTCGAGTACCGCCCCGCGTCGATGCCGTCGAAGCCCGTCACCACGACGTCGTCCGGCACCCGCAGCCCGCGCGCCAGGACGGCGTCGAGCACCCCGAGCGCCGACTGGTCGTTCGAGCAGACGATCGCCCGCGGCACCCGCTCGTCCAGCAGCGTCCGGGCCAGCTCACGGGCCCGGACCCGACCGAAGTCGCCGTGCACGGTCCGGACCGCCGTCGGCGCGAGCCCGTGGTCCTCGAGCGCTCGCCTGAACCCGGCGGTGCGCTCCTGGTCGTCCGGGGAGTCCACCGGTCCCGCCACGTAGGCGATCGACCGGATGCCGAGCCGACCGATGACGTGGGCGGCGAGGGTCCGCATACCCGCGGCGTTGTCGACGCTGATCGAGTCGAAGCCGCGCGAGCGCCGGTCGTCGGCGAGCACCACCACCGGGATCCGGCGGGCGACGTGTTCGAGGAGCTCGTCCGGCACGGTCTGCGCCAGGACCGCCAGCCCGTCGACCCGGCCGGCGACGTCGTTCACGATGACGTCCCGCGACGGACCACGGCCGGCCGCCACCATCAGCGCCAGCCCACGCTGCCACGCCTCGGTCTCGGCGCCGCGCAGCACCTCGTCGAAGTACAGGTTCGAGGACGTCGGCTGGGTGACGTGCCGGCGGTCGTCGACGATGCGCACACCGCCGTCGGTGACGACGTCCGGCCGTTCGTCCGGCACGACGTCGAACCCCGGCAGCAGCAGACCCACCACGCCGGTCCGGCGTCCGGCCAGCGCGCGGGCGTTCCCCGAGGGGACGTAGCCGAGGGAGCGGATCGCCGCCTGGACACGGTCCCGGGTGCCCTCGCGGACGGCGTCGGGCGTGCGGAGGACGCGGGAGACCGTCGCGATCGAGACGCCCGCGGCCGAGGCGACGTCGTACACCGTGGGAGGTGCGGTGCCCTGCGTGGTCACGCCGTGCCTCCCGTCGCGGTCGGAGCCGCGGGCAGCCCGCCCGGCGACGCCGACCATCCTAGGCAGCGTCGGTTCTCCACAGGTCCAGCCCGGGGCCTTGCGGACGACAGCGCGCAGGACGACACTGGCCCGACCAACAGGGGAAAGGACGATCAGATGTCACAGTCGACTCCGTCCGGGCGCAGGGATGCGTACCGGCTCTCCACCGACGAGGCCGAGGTGCGGGAGGCCCTCCTCGACCACGACGCCGACCCGCACCTGTCGTGGGTGACCGCCCAGCTCGACGGGACGGAGGAACGTCCGCTGGTCGAGTAGCGGCCACGTCCACTGGTCGAGGAGCGGCCACGTCCACTGGTCGAGGAGCGGCCACGTCCACCGGTCGAGGAGCGACCGGAGTCCGGGCCGCATCGGTCAGGCCCCGGCCGCCAGCCGCTCCGGTGCCCCGACGATCGCCATGCCCGCACCGCGGAGCCGACGCCGCTCCTGGGCGATGAAGCCCAGCAGCCGGTCGTTGGTCCCCGCGACGTGGGCGGCGACCAGTTCCGCAGCGCGGTCGGCGTCGCCCTGCTGGACGGCGTCGAGGATGTCGCTGTGTTCCTGCCACGCGGCGTCGCGGGCCTCGGGCGTGCGGACCTCGATCCACCGGGTGCGCTCGAGCCGGGTCAGTGCGTCGGCCACGGCGTCGGTGACGAAGCGGTTCCCGCCGAGCGCGGCCAGGTCCAGGTGGAACGTCGAGCCCATCGTGATGCCGGCCTGCTGGTCCGGGGTCGGTCGGAGGGCGTCGAGGTGCGCGCGGACCTCGGCGAGCGCCTCGGGCTGCGCGCGGGCGACGGCCAGCCGGGCTGCGGCGGGCTCGAGGACACCGCGGAGTTCGGCGAGCGAGGCGATCTCGTCGAGGTCGATCGGGGTGACCGTCCACGAACGCCCCTCGTGCAGGATGAGCCCCTCGCGTTCGAGGCGGGACAGCGCGGCACGGACGGGGGTGCGCGAGGCGTGGAAGCGCGCTTCGAGCCCGCGCTCCGAGATGCGTTCCCCCGGCGCGATGTCGAGCGTCAGGATCGCGGCACGGAGGTTGTCGTAGAGCTGGGCCGTCTGCGACACGGGTGCTGCGTCGGTCGGTTCGGTCACGGGCATCCAGCGTAGTGCCGTCGGACCACCGTTGGTATACCGTTCCGGTACACCAGCCGAGTCGAGACGGGGAGCGCGTGGTCCGGACACCTGCCCGAGCGTGGACGATGCTCGCGCTCGGGGTCGCCGCGCAGGCCGCCGGGACGCTCGTCGTCACCGCACCAGCACTGCTCATCCCGCACCTCCACGCGCAGGGCATGCCACTCGCACAGGCTGGTCTGCTCGCGGCGGCCCCGACGGCGGGGATGGTGCTGACGCTCATCGCCTGGGGCGCGGTGACCGACCGGATCGGTGAGCGGATCGTGATCGCGGGCGGTCTGGTGCTCACCACGCTCGCGGTCGCCGGAGCGTGGCTGGCGGATGACGACACGGTGTTGCTCGGGGTCGCGTTCCTGGCAGCCGGGATGACGAGCGCCTCGACGAACGCGGCGAGCGGCCGGGTCGTCGTCGGCTGGTTCCCGAAGGAGCGGCGGGGCCTCGCGATGGGGATCCGGCAGATGTCGCAGCCGCTGGGGGTGACCCTGGCGGCCGTGACGGTGCCCCGGCTCGCCGAGGCGTCGGGCATCCGCAGCGCGCTGGTCCTGCCGGTCGTCCTGTGCGCGGTGCTCGCGGTGGTCTGCGCGGTCGGGATCGTGGACCCGCCGCGCCCGTCCCGTCCGGCGACGACGACGGCGGCTGGCGATGCCGGTGCGGCCGCCAGCACCGCGAACCCCTACCGCGCCACCGGCTTCCTCTGGCGGATCCACGCGGTCTCGATCCTGCTCGTGGTCCCCCAGTTCACCCTGTCGACCTACGGGTTGGTCTGGCTCGTCACCCTCGGCTGGTCGACCGCCACCGCCGGACTGCTGGTCGGGGCGGCGCAGTTCGTCGGCGCGATCGGCCGGATCCTGGTCGGGTTCTGGAGTGACCGGGTCGGCTCCCGGGTCGGGCCGCTGCGGGTGGTCGCCGTGTCGGCCGCCGCGGTGATGGCGGTCCTGGCCCTGGTCGACGTCGCGCACCTGCCCGCGGCCGCCGTGGTGCTGGTCGTGGCGACGAGCGTCACGGTCGCCGACAACGGGCTGGCCTACACGTCGGTCGCCGAAGCCGCCGGCCCCTCGTGGTCCGGTCGGGCGTTGGGCGCACAGAACACCGGGCAGTTCATCGCGGCGAGCGCCGTCGGCCCGGGCATCGGCGCACTGGTCGGGCTGGTCGGCTTCGCCGGGTCGTTCCTGCTGGTGGCGGCGCTGCCGGTACTGGCGCTGCCGCTCGTGCCGCGGGCGGACCGGTCGCACGACTGACCCGCGACACCGACTGACCCGCGTCGCTCCGGGGCGACGGACGGGAGGGGCGACGGACGGGAGGGGCGACGGACGGGAGGCCCGTGGCGGCGCCGCCACGAGCCTCCCGTCCGTCATCGGCTCACCCTCTGCCGCGCCGGGTGGGGGTCAAGCCCCCGGGATGGCCGGCCCGGTCCGCCAGCGGAGCAGTGCGGCGGCCGGTGCACCACCCGGCAGTGCCGCGGTGTTGGCGTACACGACCTCGGCGTCGGTCAGGAGCGCCGCGCGGACGATCCCGACGGGTGCCGGGACGGGCCCGAGCACGGTCGCGCCGAGTGCCTGCTCCGGCGCGGTCGCGATCCACGGCGCTGCGTCGAGGGCCAGGACGGTGCGGTCCTCGAAGCCCGCGGGGTCGAGGACCACGATCGAGGGCTGCGCCTGCTGCAGGGCCTCGACCACCGGGCCGAGTCCGGCCGCGACCTCGCCGTCCCCGCGACCGTCGTGGGTGCGGAGCAGGTCCTCGACGTCGTGTCGGCGCTGGGCGACGACCCGGGCGAGGGCGATGTCGACGTGCTCGCGGACGCCGTCCTCCGACGCGTCAGAGGCGCGGGGGTCGATCGGCACCTCGGACAGGAGCGGCGCGGTGGCCTTCGTCTTCGACAGTTCGGTGATGAGCAGCTGGCGGGCACGGATGTCCCCGGCGACGATCACGAGCCGGGGCGACAGCCGGTCGACGGCGTCCTGCACGGCGGCGGCGACCTCGGACTCGTTCTGCCGCCACAGCTCCTCGGTGTGGTGCTGCCAGCGCAGGTGCGCCCAGCCACCGCCCTGGAACTTGTGGAGCGTGTCGGTCCGACCCTGCACCTCCTGCTCGTCGCGCTGGTCCGGGTGATCGGCGTGACCGAGACGGTACGCCCGGTACCCGCCGCCACCGCGTCCGACCTCGACGACCAGGAACGGGACGTCGAGCGGCCGGTGCGCCAAGAGCGGCACGAGGTCGGGGACAGTTCCGTGCCCGACCGACTCCGGTCCGTGCATGTGCCCGGGGAGCACCTCGCTGAGCACGAGCTCGCCGTCGTGGACGAGCACGTACCGGTTCACGGGTGCGGGGACGCCCGGCGTCTCCTCGAGTTCCGCCATCACGGTGTCGATGACGGCGGCGTCGGCTCCGGCGGCCCGGAGCGCGTCCTCGGCCTTCCGGCGCTGCAGGGCGGCGAGGTGTTGCGGGTCCTCGCGGTCCCCGGAGGCGTCCACGTAGGCCCAGGTCCACGTCCCGCCGCCAGCCAGGCGGGAGCCGAGTGCCCGACCGTCCTCGGTGGTCTCATTCTGCGTGATCGGCATCGTCGCCTCCAGTCGTCGCGGTGCTCAGGTCGGGGGTGGTCGGGGTCGCGTCGGGCATGGCCGCGTTCGTGGCGGTGACGTCCGCCGCGTCGTCATCGGCACCGGCCGTCGAGGTCGAGTAGACCGTCGCGTCGGCGCCGTCCCCGCTGCCGTCCGGTTCCTCGGCGGCGACGCCGGCCGGGTCATCGGGGGCATCGACATCGGTGGTGTCGTCGACGAGGGTGCCCTCGAGGTCGCCGTCGTAGCCGGACGCCCGCAGGGTCTCGGCGTCGTCGGTGTCGTCGGGCATCGGTTCGGACTGCCGGAACTCCTCGACGTGGGCGTTGCTGCCGTGCCCCTGGACGATGCTCTGCGCCTCGTGCGCGAGCTGGTCGTCGAGCTCCGGGTTGTGGGTGGTGTTCCCGCGTTCGATCATCGTTGCTCCTCTCGTGGGCATCCCACGGTCCGCGAGCTTCCCTGACCCCGTTCGCAGGTGCCGCGCCCTGGTGGACGGGCGACCGATCCGCGCCGCGGCGGACGATGCTGACAGCAGCGGAGCAGGAACCGACCACACTGGACTGCACGACGGCGTGCCCCCGCAGGCCCGGCCGCGCCACCCCCCGTGCACCGGTGCGGGGCCTCACGGAAGGACTGGTCGAGGTTGACCTCTGCCGCACTCGACGACCTGCACTCGACCACCCCCGGCTCGACGTCGCGACGGGCACCGCGTGCCTCGTTGCACACCGACGCGCCGTCCCTGTCGTTGAACGGCGACTGGGACTTCCGGTGGTCACCGGTGGCCGACGCCCCGGGGTTCGAGGACCCCGACGGGTGGGGGTCGCTCCCGGTGCCGTCGCACTGGGTGCTGCACGGTCACGGTGCGCCGAGCTACACGAACGTGCAGTACCCGTTCCCGGTCGACCCGCCGCACCCGCCGGACGAGAACCCGACCGGTGACCACCGCCGGACGTTCACCCTGCCGGACTCCTTCGACGGGGCAGCGCGCGTGCTGCTCCGCTTCGACGGGGTGGAGTCGCACTACCGGGTGTGGTTGAACGGCACCGTCGTCGGGTGGTCGACCGGGTCCCGGCTCGCCACCGAGTTCGACGTGACGTCGCTGCTCCGCCCGGGGTCGAACGAGATCCGGGTCCGGGTGCACCAGTGGTCGGCGGCCTCGTACCTGGAGGACCAGGACCAGTGGTGGCTGCCCGGCATCTTCCGCGACGTCACCCTGCTGGCACGACCCACCGCCCCGATCGACGACGTGTTCGTGCGCGCCGGCTGGACCGCGGCACCCGGGGACGTGGTGTCCGCCGGGACGGCTGCGTCCGGTCGGCCGTCGACCGGGACGGGCACGATCTCGGTGCCGACGATCGACGCCGTGTTCCCGGTGCGCTTCGCCGTAGCCGAACTCGGCGTGGACGTGACCTGGGCCAGCGCCGACGACGTCGCCCCGATCACCGTCGAAGGCGTCGAACCGTGGAGCGCCGAACTCCCGCGGCTGTACGACGCGACGCTGACGTCGGGGGGCGGCGGCGCTGTCGGCGACTCCCTCGATGGGGAGACCGTGTCGCTGCGCCTGGGCTTCCGGAGCGTGCAGATCGTGGGCGACCGTTTCCTGGTCAACGGCGAGCGCGTCGTGTTCCACGGCGTGAACCGTCACGAGACGCACCCCGTCCGCGGCCGGGTGTTCGACGAGACCCACGCCCGCGCCGACATGGCGCTCATGAAGCGGAGCAACGTCAACGCGATCCGCACCTCGCACTACCCGCCGCACCCGCGGGTGCTCGACCTGGCCGACGAGCTCGGCTTCTGGGTGGTCCTGGAGTGCGACCTCGAGACGCACGGCTTCGAGTTCCAGGGGTGGCTCGGCAACCCGTCCGACGACCCGGCGTGGGAGGACGCCTACCTCGACCGCATCGCCCGCACCGTCGAGCGCGACAAGAACCATCCGTCGATCGTGATGTGGTCGCTCGGCAACGAGTCCGGCACCGGACGGAACCTCGCCGCGATGGCGCAGTGGGTGCACTCCCGCGACCCCGAGCGTCCGGTCCACTACGAGGGCGACTACTCGGGCGAGTACACCGACGTCTACTCCCGGATGTACCCGACGCTGCAGGAGACCGAGTCGATCGGCGGCGGTCCGGCCACCCCCCTGCTCGGGTGCGGTCCCGCCGAGGCCGCACGACAGCGGTCGAAGCCGTTCATCCACTGCGAGTACGTGCACGCGATGGGCAACGGCCCCGGGCAGATAGCCGAGTACGAGGCCCTGGTCGACCGCTACCCACGCCTGCACGGCGGCTTCGTGTGGGAGTGGCGGGACCACGGACTGCTGGCGCACACGGACGACGGCACGCCCTACCACGCCTACGGAGGCGACTTCCACGAGGTCGTCCACGACGGGAACTTCGTGATGGACGGCCTGGTGCTGCCGGACGACACCCCCACCCCGGGGCTGGCCGAGTTCGCGGCGGTCGTCGCGCCGGTCCGCCTGTCCGTCTCGGACACCACGGTGCTGGTCGAGAACCGGTACCACTCGGCCTCCACCGCGGGGCTGCGGTTCTGCTGGACCCTCTCGCGGAACGGCGTCGTCGAGGCGTCCGGGCGGCTCGCCCCCGGGATCGTCGCGGTGCGGCAGTCCGCCACGGTGCCGGTACCCGACGAGGTGCTGGCGGCAGCCCGGGCCGATGCGGACTCCCTCGCGCCGGGCGACGAGCTGTGGCTCGACGTCGTCGCGGAGCTCGCCGGTCCGACCGCCTGGGCGGACACCGGGCACGTGGTGGCACGCACCCAGACGCTCGTGGCGAGCCGACCGGCGGCGGTGCCACGGGCCTCCAGTCCAGGTTGGGACGGCGACCGTCTCGGGGAGGCGACCTTCACGGCACGCGGTGACCTCGCGACGTTCAGGGGCCATGACGTGTCCGGCCCGCGGCTCGAGCTGTGGCGCGCGCCGACGGACAACGACCGTGGTGCCTCCCAGGGCGGGTACGAGACTGCGGATCCGGTGCTGACCCTCGGCGTCGGTGACCCGACGGCACCCTCGTCGGCGTCTCGGTGGGAGGCCCGAGGTCTCGACCGTCTGACCCACCGGCTGGTGTCCGTGACGCGGACCGACGACGGCCTGGTGCAGCGGGTCCGGGTCGCGGCCGCGAACAGCGGGGCCGGCGTCGAGGTCACGCACCGGTGGACCCTGACCGACGCCGGACTGCTGCTCCGGACGGACGCCGTGCCGTTCGGCGGCTGGGACGTCACCTGGCCGCGGATCGGCGTGCGCATCGACCTGCCCGCCGCGCTGCTGTCCGAGACGGCCTCGTGGTTCGGGACCGGGCCGGACGAGTCGTACGCGGACTCCTCGCACGCGGCACGGGTCGGGCGGTTCCAGGCCCCGGTGTCGGCGATGACCACGCGCTACTCGATGCCGCAGGAGAGCGGGCACCGGCCGGAACTCCGGACGCTGAGCGTGGGGCCGATCACCGTGACGACCCTGCCGGATCCCGCATCGGGGCACCGCGCCGGGTTCACCCTGACGCCGTGGACCGCGCAGCAGGTCGGGCGTGCCGGGCACCCGCACGAGTTGCCGGTGCCGGACGCGCTGTACCTGTACCTCGACGACGCGCAGCACGGGCTGGGGAGTCGGGCGTGCGGGCTGGACGTGCTGCCGGAGCACCAGCTCTGGCCGAGCGCGCGAAGCTGGAGCGTCCTGCTGGCGTAGCGGGGGGCGCCGGGGCCGTTGGCGCCAACGGCACCCGGTGCCGGCTGGCGCCGCACAACAGGAACCCGTCCGAACCAGGGGATCCCCCGGTTCGGACGGGTTCCTGTTGCGCCCAGCCGCAGCGCCAGCGCGGCGCGGTGCGGCGTCAGCCGCGCGCGATCGCCCCGGCGGCCGTCGGGTCGGCGCCGTCGAGGAACTGCGTCAGCCGCTCAGCCTCGCCCGGCTCTTCGATCGCCTCGGCCGCTCGGCGCAGCGCGAACAGGCTCCGGAGCACGCCACGGTTCGGCTCGTGCGACCACGGCACCGGCCCGGCTCCCCGCCACCCGGCCTTCCGCAGGGCGTCGAGGCCGCGGTGGTACCCGACCCGGGCGTACGCGTAGGACTCGACGGTCGCGCCGCGTGCCCATGCCTCGTCGGCGAGCATCGCCCACGCCAGGCTCGACGCCGGGGAGGACACCACCACCGAGGCGACGGGAGCGCCCGCCGCCAGGGCCGCGTCCACCTCGGGCTCGGCGGCCAGCAGCGTCTCGGGGTTGGTCGAGGGGTTCGGGAGCAGGTTGTCCGGCATGCCCGCCACGCTACTTGAGCCGCCCGGTCACTTCAGCGGGTCGTGTCCCCAGTTCATGAGCGAGTACCGCCACCGGGTGTCCTCGACGTCGCCGGAGGGCCGCTGCTCCATGTGCCGCGCCACGTACCCGACGACCTTCCGCATGTGCGCGTAGTCGTCGTCGGTGTACTCGCCCTGCTTCTTGCGGAGGATCCGCACGATGTGCCGCCCGGACTCGTGCCCGGTCGACTCGGAGGCACCGTCCTTCTTCTGGCCGACCTCCTTCGACTCGTCGGAGTCCAGCCAGTCCTGCAGCTGCGAGGCGGTCATGTTCACCGCGTCGGCGAAGTCGTCCCGGGTCTGCTTCTCGTCGTCAGCCATGTCGGACATCTTGCGCGGCGCGACTGCGCGGTCGTACGGTGAGTCGTACCCCGTCGTCACGCGGGGCCCCGGTGCGGGACGACCGACCGACGGCACGGGTGGCGGCCACGGGGCCTCCCGACGGGAACGGATCCGGCATTGCGCGAGACCACCGGCACTGCGCCGCAGCAGCCGCTGTCCCTGCGCTGACACCGTGACCTCGCTCGCCTCTCCGCGGGTCTGCCGCCTCCGCGGCTGACGGTGTCGTGCGCCCGCACGACCACCGGAGGCATCGCCATGCCCATCAGCCCGTCCGTCGTCCTGCACGACGTCTCGTTCACCTGGCCCGACGGCTCCGTCGCGCTCGACCACCTCACCGCCGCCTTCGGCCGCGGTCGCACCGCCCTGGTCGGGAGGAACGGTGCCGGCAAGTCGACCCTCGTCCGGCTGGTCACGGGTCAGCTCGCCCCCACGTCGGGCACCGTCACGACGACCGGCCCGGTGGACCACCTGCCGCAACGACTCGCTGACATCGGGTCGCGCACTGCTGATGGAGGCCTGGAGGCCCGTCCCGCCTCCCCGCGCACGGTCGCCGACGTGCTCGGGGTCGGCCCGCAGGTCAGGGCGCTCCGGGCCGTCCTCGCCGGGGACGCCACCCCGGAGCTCTTCGACGTGGTCGGTGACGCCTGGGACGTCGAGGAGCGCGCCGGGGTCGCCCTCGCCGCACTCGACCTCGGCCCGGCGGACCTGGACCGGCCAGTCGGCACACTGTCCGGCGGCCAGGCCGTGCTCGTGGCGGTGGCGGGCATCCGGCTCCGCGGTCGGCCGATCGCGTTCCTCGACGAGCCGACGAACAACCTCGACCGCCGAGCACGTGCCACGCTCCTCGACATGGTGGACCGGTGGCGCGGGACCCTCGTCGTGGTGAGCCACGACCGGGAACTGCTCGAGCACGTCGACGAGGTCGTCGAGCTCCGCGACGGTGTGCTGACCGTGTTCGGCGGGACGTACTCGGCGTTCGAGGAGCACCTCGCCGTGCAGCAGGCCGCGGTCGAGCGCGAGGTCCGGGTCGCCGAACAGCGGCACCGTGCCGAGAAGCGTCAGCGCATCGAGGCCGAGACGACGATCGCGCGACGGGCGAAGGCAGGCGCGGCCTCGGCGTCGTCGATGCCGAAGATCGTGGCGAACGAGCGGCGGAAGCGCGCCGAGGCGACGGCAGGTCGGCTGCGCTCCGGGCACACGTCGGCCGAAGCGGCAGCGCTGGCGATCGTGCGGGAGGCCGGCCGGCGGGTCCGTGACGACGAGCACCTGCACGTCGAGCTGCCCGACCCCGGGGTGGCCGCGTCCCGCCGGATCGCGACCGTCACGGTGCGCGGCCGGACGATCGTCGTGCAGGGGCCGGAGCGCATCGCCGTCGTCGGCGACAACGGCGTGGGCAAGACGACCCTGCTCGAACACCTCGTCGGACTGCCCGGAGCGCGGCGGCACCTTCTGCCGGAGACGACGGCCGTGCCGCACACCGACCGGATCGGCTACCTGCCGCAGCGGAAGGACAGCCTCGACGACGATGCGACCGTCCTCGAGAACGTCCGTCGGGTCGCCCCGGACATCGCACCAGCCGAACTGCGGAACCGGCTCGCGCGGCTGCTCGTCCGGGGCGACACGGTCGACCGGCCCGCCGGAACGCTGTCCGGCGGGGAGCGGTTCCGGGTGGCGCTGGCCGGCCTCGTGCTCGCCGACCCGCCGCCGCAGCTGCTGGTGCTCGACGAGCCGACGAACGACCTCGACATGGCGAGCGTCGACCAGCTGGTGACGGCCCTCCGGGCGTACCGGGGTGCGCTGGTGGTCGTGAGCCACGACGACACGTTCCTCGACCGGCTGGACCTGGACGGACGGGTGCACCTGCGCTGACGACACCGGCGGCCAGCGCCGGGCGTCGGCGTACGGCGTCGGGCTCGGGCGTCGGGACCGGTCCGCCGTCAGCGCCGCCGGGACGGCCGGATCGAGAGCACCTCGACCGTGCCGCGCTCCGGCAGGTCGACGACGGTGCGGACCGCGTCCGCGACGTCGGACGGCGCGAGGTAGTAGTCGGTGTCGTAGTCCTCGCCGAGCTTCTCGGTGAGGGCTCGCTGCATGTCCGAGTCGGTACGGCCCGGGTGCACGCTCGACACCCGCACGCCGTTCGCCCGCTCCTCTTCACGCAGCGCGTCGGTGAAGGCCCGGAGCGCGAACTTCGAGGCCGCGTACACGCCGCCCCCGGCACCGGCGGTGAACCCGGAGCCGCTGTTGATCGACACGACGATGCCCCGCGCCGCCCGGAGGCCCGGCAGCGCCACCCGGGTGAGCTCGGCGACCGCGAAGACGTTGGTGGCGAAGACGGCCTCCCACGTGTCCCGCGGGGTGTCCGCGATGCGGGTGCCCTGTTCGACGCCGGCCGAGTGCACGAGGACGTCGATCCAGCTCGGCACGGCCGGCAGGTCCCCGGCGCCCAGGTCACCGACGAAGGGCTCCGCACTCGGCAGCTCCGCGACGACGGCGGCGACTGCGTCGGCGTCGCGTCCGCCGACGAGCACGTGGTGCGTCCGGCCCAGGTCGGCCGCGACCGCGCGGCCGATGCCGCGGGTCGCTCCGGTGACGAGAGCGACCGGACGGTCGTTGGCGGGGCTGGAGACGGGGACGGGAGGCTCGGTGTCGGTCACGCAGGCCAGCCTACGGAACCGGTACCGGGCCTCCCGTCCGGGTGGCGTGTCCGGAGACTGCTCAGTCGTCGTCCTTGGTCTCGCCGGCGCTCTGCCGGATGCGGATGCCCTGCAGGACGTCCTCGGCGCGCTTCTCGTCCTGCTTCTCGGTCTGGCGGGTGTCGCGCTCGGGGAGCTGGATGTCCTCCTCCGCCTTGATGCCCGCCTGGAGCTCGCGGCCGCGCTCGATCTCGGCGTCGAACTCGGCGCCGAAGAGCAGCGCGTTGTTCGTGATCCAGATCCAGAGCAGGAAGACGATGACTCCACCCAGTGAGCCGTACGTGGCGTTGTAGTTCGAGAAGTTCCCGACGTAGAAGCCGAACCCGACGCTCGCGATGATCCAGATGAGCAGCGCGATGATCGACCCCCCGCTGACCCAGGTGAACTTCGGCTGCTTGACGTTCGGCGACCAGTAGTAGAGCACCGCGATGATGACGACCGCGATGACGAGCAGGATCGGCCACTGCACGATCGACAACACCAGGGCGGCAGCGTCGCCGAGGCCGATGACGTCGCCGAAGCTGCGGGCGAGCGGCCCGGACACGAGGGCGAGGAGGCCGATCACGAGGAGGACGACCGTCGTCACCGTGACGCCGAGCATCGTCGGGCGGAGCTTCCAGATCGGACGTCCCTCGCGGACGTTGTAGATGCGGTTCATCGCGCGGCCGAACGCGCCGACGTAGCCGGAGGCCGACCAGAGCGCACCGAGGATACCGACGATGAACGTCACCGGCGCTGCGGGCGAACGGACCAGGTTCTCGACCGGTCCCCTGATCAGCTTCACGACGTCCTGCGACCCGATGTTGCCGATGATGTCGAGCAGCGTCTTGATCGTGGTGTCGGCCTGACCGATGAGGCCGAGGATCGACACGACCGCCAACAGCCCGGGGAAGAGCGCCAGCACGGAGTAGTACGTCAGGCTCGCGGCCAGGTCGGTGCACTGGTCGCTGGTGAACTCCCGCAGGGTCTTCTTCAGTGTGTAGACGACCGTGGGCTTCTTCAGGTCGGTCGGGGAGTCCGGCTTCCGGGGGTCGTCCGCCGCCGGCTTCTGTGCTTCCTTCGCCATGATCAGCCCTTCGCTGCCTTCGTGATCCGCTTGAGGACCTTCTTGTTCCGCTTGGCGTCCTTCTTCCGACGCTTCTCGGCGGCCTGGCGTTCCTGGTACACGGGGTTGCCCGTCGGGTCCTTCCGCGTGAACACCGGGACGCCCTTCGACTGTCCGTCCTTGCGGACCTTGACCGGCTTGAACACCGGGACGGGGGCGGGCTCCCGGAGAGCGGAGAGCCGCCCGGCGGGCTCGTTCCGGATGCGGGCACCGACGATGATCGTGGCGACACCGGCTGCGGCGGTCAGGGCGACGGCGACGAGCGGCGTCGGGTCACGGTGCCAGCGCTGCCGGGTCTTCGCGAGGGCGAGGCGGGTGCGCGCGGGGACGTCGGACTTCTGCCGGATCCGCGTCACCGTGTCGACGATGCGCTCCCGGGTCCGTACGTTCCGGAGCTCGAGCTCGGGCATGGAGTCGTTGGGCATATTCCCTGAGTACACGCTCCGCGGTGAGTGCACGCGCTGGCGTGCGGTCCGCGGACGTGCAGTGGGCGATCCGGAGCCGGACGCACACCCAGGGGTGTCGGCCTAGCGTCCGCCGCATGCTGTTCCGGGACGTCGCCGAGGGCATCCACCGCCTCGAGCTCGCACACACCAACACCTACCTGGTCGAGACCGGGGACCGACTGCTCGTCGTCGACGCCGGGCTGCCCGCCGTCTGGCCGCACCTGCTGCTCGCCGTCCACGACCTCGGCTACTCCCCCGACCGGGTCGAGGCGCTGCTGCTCACGCACGGGCACTTCGACCACGTCGGGACGGCGGCGAGGATGCACCGCGAGTGGGGCACCCCCGTGTACGTGCACCCGGGCGACCGTGACCTCGCAGCGCACCCGTACTCGTACCGGCCGCAGCAGAACCGGTTCGGGTTCGTCGTCGCGCACCCCGGCGGCCTCCGACCGCTCAGCCGGATGCTGCTGGCCGGCGCCGCGACCGTCGACGGCATCGACGAGGTCGAGACCCTGGAGTCCCGTGCGGACGTCCCCGGGAACCCGTGGATCATCGAGACGCCCGGCCACACCGACGGGCACGTGGCGCTGCACTTCGCGGACCGGGACGCGGTGATCGCCGGCGACGCGCTGGTCACCTTCGACCCGTACACCGGCGGGATCGGCCCGCGGGTCGTGGCGCCCGCGGCGACGGCGGACATGGCGACCGCTGTGGCGTCCCTCGACCTGCTCGTCGACACCGAGGCGCAGCACGTCCTGCCCGGGCACGGCCCGTCGTGGTCGCGGGGGGTGCGAGCCGCGGTCGCCCAGGCGCGGCGGGCGGCCGGCGCGGCCTGACGCGCCCGGTCCGTCGCCCGGTCGGTCGCCCAGGTCCGGCGCCCGAGGTCCCCCGGTCGGGCGCTCGGTCGGGCGCCCGGTCCGTCGCCGAGGTTCCGAAATCGCGGCATCTCGACGCCCGAGGTGCCGCGATCCCGGCACCTCGGGGGAGTACGCGCGGCGAGTTGCGACATCTCGGACGCGCACGCCGACGGCACGCGGGAGCGCGGGACCGGGAGGCGCGGGGCCGGCCCCGCGGGACCGCACCGGCAGGGCGGCCGCCCCGGCCCACCCCGCCCCGCTCAGTGCGTGAAGGCGAAGCCGATCAGGGCCATCGTCACGATGAAGCCCGCCAGGTAGTTGATCCAGAGGAAGCGCTTCCAGCCCGCGTTCGCCGCCTCGGCCCCGGCGTCCGTGACGTTCCACCACGGCAGCACGTTGAGCGCGTACGGCACGACGACGACCGCGGCGATCGGCCCCGGGAACGCCGAGAACAGCAGCGCCACACCCGCGACGAGGTACGCCACGAACGCCAGACGGACCGTCGCCCGGGCACCGATCACGGTCGCCACGGACCCGATCCCGCCGGCCCGGTCGGCGAGCACGTCCTGCACGGCGCCGAACGCGTGCGAGGCGATGCCCCACAGGAAGAACGCCACGCACACGGCGACGAGCTGCCCGGTCCACTGGCCGCCGGCGAGCGCGAGCCCGTAGACGGCCGGGGACACGAAGTGCGTCGACGAGGTCAGGGAGTCCAGGAACGGCTTCTCCTTGAAGCGCAGCCCCGGTGCCGAGTAGGCGATGACCGCGAAGACGCTGATCGCGAGGACGAGCCACGACCACGGCCCGCCGAGCAGCACGAGGACGAGCAGGAAGGGCACGTTCGTGACGACCACGGCCCAGAGCGTGGCCCGGTGCACGCTCCGGTCGAGCAGCGCCCCCTCGACGCCGCCCTTGCGCGGGTTGCGCAGGTCGGACTCGTAGTCGAAGACGTCGTTGATGCCGTACATCGCCAGGTTGTAGGGCACGAGGAAGTACACGACGCCGACGAGGAACGCCAGCAGCGAGAACCCGCCACCCCCCTCGACGCCGACCCCGCTGCCGAGCAGGTGGGCGGCGGCGAACGGGTAGGCGGTGTTCACCCAGCTGATCGGTCGCGAGGACACGAACAGGGCACGGAGCGTCGACGGCCTGGAGGCTCGGCTCACGGTCATGGGGTCTCCTCCGCTGCGCGGGACGGCTGGGTCGGGCGCTCTGACCGTACCGGTCCGGAGACCGCGTCCGGTCGCCGGCTCCGGTCGGTTCCCAGCCCGTCGAGCAGCACCCAGGAGCTCGGCAGCAGCAGGACCGCGCCGATCGAGTACGCCAGGTCCTCGACGGGGAACAGGCCGATGCGCGCCCCGAGGACGAGCGCCGGGTCGTAGGCGACGATGCCGAGCCCGACGATCACGTTGTTGAACACGCACGTCATCACGAGCAGCGCGACGCCGGCGACGACCCCGGTGAGCACGGTGGTGCGACGGCCACGGGCGGCAGCCTCCGGACGTGCCGCTCGTCGGCGACGTGCCGACACGATGCCGGCGAGGACCGCGACCAGCACGGCGACGCCGAGGAACGGCACCGCGAGCAGCGCGTACGTGCCGGACCCGGTCATGCCCGGCCCCCGTCGTGGCCCGCGTCCGTGGAGCGCCGAGCGCTGAGCCGCGCGAACACCGGGCGGAGGGCACCGAACAGGTCCATCGTCGTCCAGCAGAGCAGCACCAGGAAGAACAGCTCCTCGAGCGGCACGTCCGGCGCCAGGAGCACCCCGGTGAGCAGCCCGTTCGTGCCGATGAAGAAGATGCCGAGGTGCACGCCCACGACGTCCCAGACCATGAAGAACACCAGCCCGATGAGCATCACGGCGGCGGCGCGCACCGGGGCACGCCAGAAGAACAGCCGGTACCGGGCGTCGAGCACCGCGATGCCGGCGATCGAGATCAGCAGTCCGGCGAGGTACAGCCCGGGCATCAGTCCGTCGTCCGTACCGGCGGCGCGTCGACGGACCGCGGCAGCGGGGTCGGCAGCGGCTCGGTCGAGGTGTCGCCGTGGATCCGCTTGAGCAGGACCTCGGCACTGATCAGGCACATCGGCAGTCCGATGCCCGGGATCGTCGAGGCGCCGACGTAGTAGAGCCCGTCGACCTTCGTGGAGGCGTTCTTCTCGCGGAAGAAGGCGCTCTGCGTCAGGGTGTGCGCCGGGCCGAGCATCGACCCGTTCCAGGCGTTGAGGTCGTCGGCGAAGTCCTGCGGGCCGATGGTCCGGCGGACGCGGATCCGGTCACTCAGGTCCGGAACACCGGACCGCTCGGCGATGACGTCGATGGCGCGGTCCGCGATCGCCTCGACCTGGGCGTCTCCCGCTCCGTCGAGGCCGCCCTTGCCGATCGAGACGTCGGCCGGCAGCGGGACGAGGACGAACAGGTTGCTCTGCCCCTCCGGTGCGACCGAGTCGTCGGTGAGCGACGGCGCGCAGACGTAGATCGACGCGGGGTCCGGCACGTGCCGGTCCTTGCCGAAGATGGCGCCGAAGTTCTCCTTCCAGTCCTCGGTGAACACCAGCGTGTGGTGCAGCAGTCCGGGGACCGGGCCGTCGATGCCGAGGTACACGAGCACCGCGGAGGGGCCGGGGTCGCGCTTCGCCCAGTGCGCGGCGTCGTGCGTGCGGTGTTCCTGCTCGAGGAGTTCCATCTCCGTGTGCCGGAGGTCCGCGGCGCTCACGACCAGGTCGGCGTGCTCGACGTGCTCCGTGCCGTCCTGGTCACGCCAGGCGACACCGGTGGCGTGCCCGCCCTCGACGACGATCCGGGTCACGGTCGCACCGGTCGTGATCGTCGCCCCCTCGGCGAGCGCGACCCGCTCGACGGCGGCGATGACCTGCGTGATGCCGCCCTTCGGGTAGAGCACCCCGTCGGCCAGGTCCAGGTGGCTCATCAGGTGGTACATGCTCGGCGCCTGGTACGGGCTGGTGCCGAGGAAGACCGCCGGGTAGCCGAGGACCTGCCACAGGCGGTGGTCCTCGACCGCGGTCGACGCGAACGACGACAGCGGCTGGAGCAGCAGTCGCGCGAGCTTGCCCATCCGCTTGAGGACGTCGGGGGCGGCGAGCTTCGTGAGGTCCTGGAAGGTGCCGTACAGGAACCGACGGACCGCCATGTCGTACGTGTCGGCGGCGGAGTCGAGGTACTTCGCCATCTTCGCGCCAGCACCGGGCTCGATGGACTCGAACAGGGCGATGTTGGCCTCGCGCGAGGACCGCAGGTCGATCGGCTCGTCGCGGCCCTCGGTGTACACCCGGTAACCGGGGTCGAGGACGTCGAGGTCCAGCTGCTCGTCGGCGCTGGTTCCGAGCAGCCGGAAGAAGTGGTCGAACACCTCGGGCATGAGGTACCAGCTGGGTCCGGTGTCGAACCGGAAGCCGTCCTGCTCCCACGTGCCGGCACGACCACCGAGCTGGGTGCGCTGCTCGAGGACGGTGACGGCGAAGCCGTCCCGGGCGAGCAGGGCGGCGGCCGCCAGACCGCTGATGCCGCCACCGATCAGGACGGCACGGCGGACCGGGACGGTGCGGGTGGCGGACGGTGCGGCAGTGGTCGGGGCGCCGGTCGGACGGGAGGCACGGGTCGGGCTCACGACGAGCCTCCAGTCTGTGGGGTGGTGACGGTGCGCGCGGGCAGTGCGCCGCGTCGGCTGAGGACACGCGCGACGAGCCGTGCCTTCACGGGGTTCGGGACCCGGACCCGGGAGGTGACGAGCCGGTCCGCCGGGGTGGCGGCGATCCGGTCGTTGAGCTCCTGGAACAGTGCGTGTGCGAGGGCGACCGCGGGGCGAGCGTCCCGCGGCAGCAGCGGGACGGTGACGGCGGCCCGGTCGAGGTCCGACTGGACGTCGGCGACGAGCCGGCCCTTCGTCGCCTCGTCGAAGGTGCGCACGTCGACGCCCGGGAAGTACGAGCGGCCGAGGACCTCGAAGTCGGCGTGCAGGTCGCGGAGGAAGTTCACCTTCTGGAAGGCGGCACCGAGGGCACGCGCGCCGTCGACGAGGACGGCGTCGTCGAAGATCGGGCGCCCGGCGCGGTACACGAAGGCGCGGAGGCACATCAGGCCGACGACCTCGGCGGAGCCGTACACGTAGGCGTCGAAGGAGGCCTGGTCGTGCTCGGTCTGCTCGAGGTCCATCCGCATCGACGCGAAGAACGGCGCCGTCAGTTCGCTGCCGAACCCGACGGTGCGGGCGGTCCGGGCGAAGGCGTGCACGACGGGGTTCACCGAGAAGCCGAACGCCATGGCGCGGTCGGTGTCCTGCTCGAGCTCGTCGAGCACGATCCGGGCGAGCGCGGGGTCCAGGCCGGCCTCGGTCGCGGGGCCGTCGACGACCTCGTCCGCGACCCGGACCAGGGCGTAGACGTTGCGGATGTGCTCGCGGGTGTCCTTCGTGAGCAGGCGGCTGGCGAGCCCGAACGACGTGGAGTACCGGCTGATGACGACGCTCGAGGCGGCCTCGGCGGTGGCGTCGTAGAGCGGGAGGCGGTGACCGGTGGTGCTCGAGCTCACCGGACGCGCTCCACGAGTTCGGTGACGAGCCCCTCGAGTCCGGCGCCGAGCTCGCAGGGCAGGCCGGCGAGCTCCGCACGTGCCAGCGCGGTGTGGTCACGGATGCGGTCGAGGGCCGCGTCACGTGCACCGCACTCGACGAGCAGGCCCCGGAGGCCCGCAGCACGTTCCTCGGTCAGGTCCGGGTCGCCGAGGTACGGCGCCAGGTCGGGCCAGCACTCGGTGGTCGCGGCGTACGCGATGAGCATCGTGCGCTTGCCCTCGCGGAGGTCCCCGATGGCGGTCTTCCCCGTCGATCCCTCGTTGCCGAAGACCCCGAGCAGGTCGTCGACGATCTGGTAGGCGATGCCGATCTCCCGGCCGAAGGCGCCGAGCGAGGCGACGACGGGCTCCGGCGCACCGGCCAGGACCGCACCGGACTGCAGCGGTGCCTCGAAGCTGTAGACACTCGTCTTCGCGCGCTCCATCTGCAGGACCTCTTCCACGGTGGGCATCACGCCGAGCGCGAGGTCCACGTCCGCCATCTCGCCGGCGGCGCTGGCGAACACGGCGTCGTCGAACAGGTCGAGCAGGCGCGAACGACGGTCGCCGGTGACCCCGCTGGCCTCGATGAAGCGGGGGGCGGCGGCGAGCGCCAGGTCCCCGGCGATCACGGCGGCGCTCGTCCCCCGGTGTTCGGCCGTCGGCAGCGGCAGCCCCCCGGTCGTCGCGTCGTCGCGGAAGGACCCGGCGACGTTCGGACGCCCACGGCGGGACCAGTCCCGGTCGATGACGTCGTCGTGGACGACGAGGGCGGTGTGCAGCAGTTCGTACGCCGCAGCGACCTGCGACGCGGCGTGCACGTCCTGCCCGCCGAGCGCCGTGTACGAGGTCAGGACCATGCGTGGCCGGAACCGTTTGCCGCCCATGCTCGCCCTGCGCAGGACGCGCCAGAGTTCTTCGGACGGTCGGCCGAAAACCTGGGCCCGGGCGCTCGACACCGTGAAGAAGCGCTCCAGGCACTCATCCACCAGCGCGAGGTCGATGTGCGCCACGGTGGCCGCTTCCTCGGTCATTGGCCTAATCTATCGAGGCAGATGAGCCTTTTCCCGGAAACCGTTGTCCTGCTGGCCGATGACCGTACCCCGATCGGCACGGCGGACAAGTTCACGGTGCACACAGACCAGACGCCCCTCCACCTCGCCTTCAGCTGCCACGTGCAGAACGCCGCCGGCGACCTCCTCGTGACCCGTCGCGCCCTCGTGAAGAAGACGTGGCCCGGCGTGTGGACGAACTCGTTCTGCGGGCACCCCGGCCCGGACGAGTCCTTCGAGGACGCGATCGCCCGTCGCGCCGAACGCGAACTCGGCATGACGCTGCACAGTGTCGACCTGGTGCTGCCGGACTTCCGCTACCGCGCGGTGGACGCGTCCGGGATCGTGGAGAACGAGGTCTGCCCGGTGTTCCGCGCCGTGGCCGACGGCGACCCGCAGCCCGCTGACGACGAGGTCGCCGAGTGGGTGTGGCTGTCGGAGCAGGACCTCCGCCAGGCCGTGACCGCCGCGCCCTTCGCCTTCAGCCCGTGGCTCGGGTGGCAGCTGGCGGAGCTCCCGCTCGACGCCCTCGGCGCGCAGCGCTGAAACACCGCTGACCGACGGGTCGTCTGCGACCCGACGCGCCCGGACGACGCAAGGTGACGTCCACGGCGATGCCGCCTCGGGGCTCCCGTCGCGTCCACCCTCGTCGCCCGCTCGGGTGGCGCGGACCCGGGAGCCGTGCATAATGATCTGGCTCGGGATGTGAACGTGCACATGGGCGTGCCGCGGCCCCGGGCGGGAGAGAGCAGCAATGGCGACCACGCGGGCACAGCAGCCGCGGTCCCCCAGCATCCGTGACGTCGCGCGGGTCGCGGGCGTCTCGCACCAGACCGTCTCCCGGGTCCTCAACAACTCGGACGCGATCCGGGCCGAGACCCGTGACCGGGTGCTCGCGGCGATGGAGGAACTGCAGTACCGGCCGAACCGGGCCGCGCGCGCACTGGTGACGAGCAAGACCAGGACCATCGGCGTCCTGACGGCGCAACGGTCGCACTACGGGCCGACCATCACCCTGCAGGCGATCGAGGACGCCGCGGTCCTCCGCGGGTACTCGGTGACGACGGCGAACATCGCGGTGCCGACCGACGAGGCGGTCCGCGACGGACTCGGACACCTGCTCGACCAGGACGTCGAGGGGATCGTCGTCATCGCCCCCCAGCAGCGGGTGTTCGACCTCATCGAGGAGCTCGGCGTCCGTACCCCGTACGTGACGATGCGCTCGAGCGTCGGTGAGGACCCGACGGCGCTCTGGGTCGACCAGATGGAGGGCGCACGCCTGGCGACGGCCCACCTGCTCGACCTGGGCCACGAGTACGTCCGGCACATCGCGGGGCCCCAGGACTGGATCGAGGCAGACGCCCGGATGCAGGGCTTCCTCCGCGAGATGTCGGACCGGGACATGCCGGTGCAGCCACCGATCCTCGGGGACTGGACGGTGGACTTCGGCTACCAGGCCGGGCGGGAGCTGCTGCGGTGGCGGGACTGCACGGCAGTGTTTTGCTCGAACGACGCGATGGCACTGGGCGTCATGCACGCCGCGCGCTCGTACGGGCTCGACGTCCCCGGTGACCTGTCGGTCGTCGGCTACGACGACATCCCGGAAGCGAAGCACTTCTGGCCGCCCTTGACGACCGTGCAGGTGGACTTCGAGGAACTCGGACGGCGGAGCGTGGACATCCTGCTGCCGAGCGGCGACGAGCAGCTGCGACCGATCGACATCGTGCCGCAGCTCGTGGTCCGCGGGTCGACGTCGGCCCCCCGCCGTCGCTGATCGACTGTCGGTTGTCCCCAGCCCGAGGGGCAGACGGTCCGTCCTGCGCGGACGTCAGGCGTGGCGTTACCGAAACGCGACCAATCCGAATTGACACCCAGGCCGGGCGTGTGCGTAACATTGCCTCCGTTCCTCGATGTGACCGTTCACATCGGCTGTCACACGAGGATCACCCGGACGCGACAACGAAGTCCGCACGCACCCTCGTGCCCTTCGGATGCCGCAGCTGTTCCACCGAAGGACTGCCGCATCGCAGCGGCAGAAGGAGATGCACCGTGGCGTCAACCCCACAGGGTCACGACCCGATCGAGAGCGGGCTCGAGACCCGTTCGATCACCGCTCCCGAGACGATCCTCGAGATGCGTTCCATCACCAAGGAGTTCCCTGGTGTGAAGGCGCTCTCCGACGTCTCGCTGAGCGTCCGAGCCGGCGAGATCCACGCGATCTGCGGCGAGAACGGCGCTGGCAAGTCCACGCTGATGAAGGTGCTGTCGGGCGTGTACCCGTACGGCACGTACGAGGGCGAGATCGTCTACGAGGGCGAGGAAGTCCGCTTCTCGAACATCAAGCAGTCCGAGCAGGCCGGCATCGTCATCATCCACCAGGAGCTGGCGCTGATCCCGGAGCTCTCCATCACGGAGAACCTGTTCCTCGGCAACGAGCCGGGCCGCTTCGGTCGCATCGACTGGACCGCCGCGCAGCTCCGCGCGCAGGACCTGCTCGCCCGCGTCGGCCTGTCCGACGACCCGGACACGCAGATCAAGAACATCGGCGTCGGCAAGCAGCAGCTGGTCGAGATCGCCAAGGCCCTCCACAAGGACGTCAAGCTCCTCATCCTCGACGAGCCGACCGCCGCGCTGAACGAGAACGACTCCCAGCACCTCCTCGACCTCATCGTCGGGTTGAAGGCCAAGGGCATCTCGAGCATCATCATCAGCCACAAGCTCAACGAGATCGAGCAGATCGCCGACGAGATCACGATCATCCGCGACGGCAAGACCATCGAGACGCTCAACGTCAAGGCGGACGGCGTCAACGAGGACCGCATCATCCGCGGCATGGTCGGCCGCTCGCTCGAGTCCCGCTTCCCGGACCGCACCCCGAAGATCGGCGAGACCTTCTTCGAGGTCCGCAACTGGACCGTGCAGCACCCGATCGACTCGTCGCGCCTGGTCTGCAAGGGATCGAACTTCCACGTCCGCCGGGGTGAGATCGTCGGCTTCGCCGGCTTGATGGGTGCCGGGCGCACCGAGTTGGCGATGAGCCTGTTCGGTCGCTCCTACGGCACCTGGCTCGACGGGCAGATCATCAAGGACGGCCAGGAGATCAAGGTCACCAACGTCCAGCAGGCGATCAACAACGGCCTCGGCTACGTGTCGGAGGACCGCAAGGCCCTCGGGCTGAACCTGCTCGACACCGTGAAGCGCTCGACGGTCGCGGCGGACCTCAAGAAGATCGCCAAGGGCGGCGTCGTCGACTCCCTCGAGGAGTACTCGGTCGCCGAGAAGTACCGGAAGCTCCTCCGCACCAAGGTGCCGAGCGTCGAGGACAACGTCGGCAAGCTCTCCGGTGGGAACCAGCAGAAGGTCGTCCTGTCGAAGTGGATGTTCACCGACCCCGACCTGCTGATCCTCGACGAGCCCACCCGCGGCATCGACGTCGGCGCGAAGTTCGAGATCTACGGGATCATCCAGCAGCTCGCGGCCGAGGGGAAGGGCATCATCCTCATCTCGTCCGAGCTCCCGGAGCTCCTCGGTCTCTCCGACCGCATCTACACCATCTTCGAGGGGCAGATCACTGCTGACCTCCCGGCCGACCAGGCCGATCCAGAAACGCTCATGCGCAGCATGACGTCCGCGCGGAAGGGCGCCACCGTCTCATGAACAACCTGAAGCTGCTCTTCGGCAAGGGCAACTCCATCGGCCAGTACGGCATGATCATCGCGCTCATCGCGATCCTGATCTTCTTCTCGATCACGACGAACGGGCTCATCCTCGAGCCCACGAACGTGATCAACCTGTTCCTGCAGTACTCCTACATCCTGATCCTGGCGCTGGGGATGGTCATGGTGATCATCGCCGGCCACATCGACCTGTCGGTCGGTTCGGTCGCGGCGGTCGTCGGCATCGTCGTGGCGCAGTCCATGTCGGTCTGGCACTTCCCGGTCTGGGCCGCGATCATCCTCGGCCTCGCCGTCGGTGCGCTCATCGGTGCCTGGCAGGGCTTCTGGGTCGCGTTCGTGAAGGTCCCGGCCTTCATCGTGACGCTCGCCGGCCAGCTCATCTTCCGCGGCGCGAACCAGATCATCGGTTCGTCCACCTCGGTCCCCGTCCCGGACGCCTACACGCCGATCGGCGCCGGGTTCCTCGGTGACTTCGGTCCGGACTTCGGGTTCAGCAACGGCACCCTGCTCATCGGGCTCGCGACCATCGTCGCCCTGATCATCATCGAGGCCCGCGGCCGTGCCCGCCGCAAGAAGATGCAGGCCGAGGTCCCGCCGCTGTGGGTCTCGATCGTCCGCACCGGCGTCCTGGTCGCCGTCACCGTCTTCGCCACCTACCTGTTCGCCGCCGGTCCGGTCGGTACCTCGGTCCCGGTCGTCGCGATCATCCTCGGCGTGCTGACGATCATCTACGGCTTCGTCACGAAGAACACCATCTTCGGTCGCCAGGTCTACGCCGTCGGTGGCAACGCCAACGCCGCGGTCCTGTCCGGTGTCTCTGCGAGGAAGGTCAACTTCTTCGTCATGATGAACATGTCGGTCCTCGCCGCGATCGCCGGCATGGTGTTCGTCGGCTACTCGGGCGCCTCGGGCCCCGCGGACGGCACCGGCTGGGAGCTCGACGCGATCGCCGCGGTGTTCGTCGGTGGCGCCGCCGTCGCCGGTGGTGTCGGCACGATCTCCGGCTCGATCATCGGTGGTCTCGTGATGGCGCTGCTGTCCAACGGCCTGCAGCTCATGGGCCTCGAGTCGAACAAGGTGCAGATCATCCGCGGTCTGGTCCTGCTCGTCGCCGTCGCCTTCGACGTCTACTCGAAGTCGCAGGGCCGTCCGTCCCTGATCGGCGGCATGATGCGACAGTTCCAGCGGAAGGACACCGAAGCCAACACGATCGCCGCGGAGCAGCCGCGATCGATCGCGGACCAGCCAGACAAGGTCAACCTCCCCTAGCTCGGGACCCCGGCGGTCGGGCGACCGACCGCCGGGACCCGGTACGACCCATCCACCACAGCGGGGCTCCGGCCCCAACTCCTCAACGAAGAGAAAGCAATCACATGCGCAAGAAGATCGTCGCCGGCGTCAGCCTGGCGCTCATCGCGGGCCTCGCCCTCAGCGGCTGCTCGGCCCGTGGCAACACGGACGGCTCCGGCTCGGGTTCGGGCTCCGGCTCCAGCTCGACCATCAAGAAGGGCGACCTCATCGGTGTCGCCCTCCCCGCCAAGACCTCGCAGAACTGGGTCCTCGCGGGCGCCGCGTTCAAGAAGTCGATCGAGAAGGCCGGATTCAAGGCCGACATCCAGTACGCGAACGCCGGCAGCCCCGTGCCGGACCAGCAGTCGCAGATCTCGGGCATGGTCACCAAGGGTGCCAAGGCCGTCATCATCGGTGCGGCCGACGGTTCGCAGCTCGGCTCGCAGGTGAAGGCCGCCAAGGCCGCTGGTGCGACCGTCATCGCCTGGGACCGCAACATCCTGAACACCGAGAACGTCGACTACTACGTCGCGTTCAACAACTTCAAGGTCGGCCAGCTCCAGGCACAGGCGCTCCTGAAGGGTCTCGAGGAGAAGAAGGGCGACAAGCCCTACAACGTCGAGCTCTTCGCCGGTTCCGCTGACGACGCCAACGCCACCGTGTTCTTCAACGGTGCCATGGACGTCCTCCAGCCGAAGATCGACGACGGCACGCTGAAGGTCACCTCGGGTCAGACCACGTTCGCCAAGGTGAACACGCAGGGCTGGCTCGCGCAGAAGGCCCAGTCGCGCATGACGGACCTCCTGGCGCAGTACTACACG
Source organism: Curtobacterium sp. MCBD17_030 (assembly GCF_003224255.1). Taxonomy (NCBI): domain Bacteria; kingdom Bacillati; phylum Actinomycetota; class Actinomycetes; order Micrococcales; family Microbacteriaceae; genus Curtobacterium; species Curtobacterium sp. MCBD17_030. The sequence continues at coordinate 93,482 of NZ_QKLI01000008.1, forward strand.
GGTGACACCGAGCTCGACGGCGTCCTCTCGCCGAACGACACGCTCGCCCGTGCGATCCTCACCGCGACCAAGGCCGCCGGCAAGGAGAACCCCGTCGTCACCGGTCAGGACTCCGAGACCGCGTCGATCCCGCTCATCATGCAGGGCACGCAGTACTCGACCATCTACAAGAACACCACCGACGAGGCCCAGGCCGCGATCGACCTGGTGTCCGACCTGGCCGCCGGCAAGAAGCCGGAGACCGTGAAGGACAAGAACAACGACAACGGCAAGAAGATCGTCCCGACCGTCGAGCTGACCCCGGTCCTCGTCACCAAGGACAACGCGGTCGAGGCGTACGCCAACGACGACACGCTCGAGGCACTCGCCAAGAAGGGCTGAGTCTCCCCGGCACAGCAGGAAGGGCCCCGTCGCGTCAGCGGCGGGGCCCTTCCGTCGTCCCCGGCGAGCTCCCCTGTGGTGACCCGGCCTGGAGGCCCGCCCCGCGCCTCCAGGCCGGTGCCGTCCACCGCGCGCGTGCCCCCGCCTACACGGCGTAGCGGGGATCGGCGGCCGGGTCGTAGGTCGCCGCCCCGACCGTGTCGTCGGACACCGCCTGCAGGTGCTCGGCCTGCCACGTCGAGTCCACCTCGGTGAGCTCGGCCGCAGCGCAGCGGGCGTCGGCGTGCTCGGCGTCGGACGTGATCGCGAGCGAGAAGAGCACGGGCTGCGCGGTACCGAGGCTCACCGGATGCCCGGACGCACGCATGCAGCCGACGTACCGGTCGACCGCCGCGACGTACTCCGAGCGGGTGACGACGCCGTCCTCGAGCGCGTCCCGCTGTTCGGGCGACGGCCCAGGGACCGGATCGGGACGGGCCCACGCAGCCCAGACGGTCATCGGTCCGCCGTCGTGGTCGACCCGGACGGTCGGCCGGTCCCCCGCTGCCGATCGGACGGGCACGGTGACCGAGGTCCCGCAGTCCGCCGTGGCCGGGTCACCGCGGTCGTCGCTGCTCGTCCCGACGGTGACGGCGGCGGTGCCGTCCGGCGCGCACTGCAGGCCGATGGCGACGGCACGCGCTCCGGAGGGCCGCCCGGGCAACGTCAGTGTCGTCGGGCCGTCGGCGACACGGACCACAGGCGACCCCAGCAGCATCACGTCCCCGGCGGCCCCGGTGGCGACGAGGGCGGACGCGTCCTCCGTGGTGAGCGACTGCTGCAGCAGCCCGGTGCTGACGAGGGCACCGGCGGTGAGCGACCCGGCGACGACGAACGCACCGATGCCGATCGTGGGGACGAGCCAGCGTCGTCGTCGCACGGACCGGTCCACGCGGTCGACGAGCAGGGCACGGAGGGCGCGGTCTCGGGTCGTCTCGGTCATCGTGCTCCTCCGGTGGTGGACGGTGCGGTCGTGGTGGGTGCGGTCGGCGGAGCGGCCGGCACTGCTGTCTGCTCGGCGAACTGCGCACCGAGGCGCTTCCGGGCTCGGGAGAGACGGGACTTCACGGTCCCGATCGGCACGCCGAGCACCTCGGCCGCCTCGGCCTCACGGTGCCCGGCGATGACACAGAGCGCGAGGACCTGCTGATCGGCCGCCGAGAGCGTCCGGAACGCGGCGACCGCGGCACCGTCGTCGTGCCGGTCGGCGGGGTCGGGAGCGTGATCGGCGGGTGGCAGCGTCGCGAGCAGTCGCCGGTACCGCATCGTCGCGCGGGTGGCGTTGCGCGCGACGTTCGTCGCGGTGACGAGCAGCCACGGCAGCAGGTCGCCGTCGACGAGCCGTGCGCTCCGCCGACGACGCCACGCCTCGAGGAACACGACCGCGACGACGTCGTCGACGTCCACCTCGGGCGGCACCAGCCGGAGGGCGTGCCGGTGCACGCGGTCACGGTGGCGGTCGAAGACGCGGCCGTAGGCCTCGCCGTCACCGCGGCCCGCTGCCGCCCAGTCCTCGGCGTCGTCGCCGCTTCCGGTTCTCATGTCCTGGAGTGTCCGGCAGCACCCGGATGGTTCCACCCGACCACCCGATCCTCACCGCCGACCGTCGCTCGCCGACCGTCACCAGGCCGGGATGCTCCGGACGTCGGCCGTCCGCAGGGCGGCGAGGTCCGAGAACCCGTTGACCGCCATGAGCAGGTCCGCCTCGGCCAGGACCGAGCGCACGACGTGCTCGACGCCGTCGGTCCCGCCGAGGGCGAGCCCGTGCACGTACGGACGCCCGAGCCCGACGGCCGTCGCTCCCAGGGCGAGTGCCGTCACCACGTCGGTACCGGACCGGACGCCCGAGTCGAACAACACCGGAGCATCGTCACCGACGGCGGCGACCACCTCGGGCAGGAGGTCGATCGCCGGCACCCCGTTCGCCTGACGTCCGCCGTGGTTCGACACGTACACGCCGTCGACCCCGGCGTCGACCGCCCGCCGCGCGTCGTCGGCGGCGCAGATGCCCTTGAGGACGAGGGGCAGGTCGGTGAGCCCGCGCAGCCAGGCGAGGTCCTCCCACCGCAGCGGGTTGCCGAAGACCCGGGTCCAGTGCTCGATGACCGACCGCGGGTCCGTGGGGACGGGGACGCCGGCGAGGAAGGCCGGGTCGCTGAGGTAGTTGGCGAGCGCGGCACCCCGCAGCTGCGGGAAGTTCGCGGTCTGCAGGTCGCGGGGGCGCCAGCCCGTGACCCAGGTGTCGAGCGTCACCACGACGGCGGCGTAGCCCGCGTCCTCGGCCCGCCGCACCAGGTTCGCCGCGAGGTCGCGGTCAGTGGGTGTGTAGAGCTGGAACATGCCCGGGGTGTCGCCCTGAGCCTCCCGGACGGCTTCGAGCGGGTCCTCCGACAGGGTCGACGCGACCATCGGCACGCCGGTGCGGGCGGAGGCGCGGGCCGTCGCGAGGTCGCCGTGGCCGTCCTGCGCCGCGACCCCCAGCACGCCCACGGGAGCGAGGAAGAGCGGCGAGGGCAGGTGCATCCCGAACAGGTCGACCGAGAGGTCCCGGTCGGACGCACCCACGAGCATGCGCGGCACGATGCCGCGGCGCTCGAACGCGGCGACGTTGGCACGCTGTGTGCGTTCGTCGCCCGCGCCGCTGGCGACGTAGGTCCACACCGAAGGTGCCATCGCTGCCGCCGCGGCGGCCTCGAGGTCCGCGGCCGCGACCGGGAACCGGGACACGACGCCCTGCAGGCCGCGGAGGTGGATCTGGTTCTGGTAGTCGCCGAAGGTCACGCGACCATCATGCTCCGCTCGGGAACCTCGCCTCAGTCCCGGCGCTGCATGGCGGACAGACGCTCGTTGTACGCCTTGAGCTCGGCGTCCCCGTCGCGCTCGGCCTGTCGGTCCTTGCGCTTGGCGATGCGCTCGTCGGAGCGCACCCAGTTCCGCACGACGAGCAGCGCCACGAAGACCATCGGCAGCTCGGACGCGCCCCAGGCGATGCCACCGCCGACGTGCTGGTCGTCGAGCAGCGCGCGGTCGTTCGTCTGCCCGAGCGCGTGGAACCAGTCGATCGCGTACACCGACTGCGAGGTCATCACGGCCACACCGAAGAACGCGTGGAACGCCAGCGTCGCGAGCAGCGCGATGATGAGGATCGGGTACTGGGGGCGCTGCGGTCCCGGGTCGATGCCCACGAACACCCAGAAGAACAGGTACCCGCTGAACACGAAGTGCACGATCATCACGACGTGCCACTCGTGGGACTGCATCGAGTACTCGAACGCCGGTGTGAAGTAGAACACCACGAGCGACCCGGCGAAGATGACGCCGGCGACGGCGGGCTTGCCGAGGAACTGCATCCAGCGCGAGTGCACGAACAGCATCAGCCACTCGCGGGCACCTCGGGAACCGTCGTTCCGGACGGGCAGGGTGCGGAGCGCCAACAGCACCGGACCGCCGAGGACCAGCGGCAGCGGCACGAACATCATGAGCAGCATGTGCTGGACCATGTGCGACGAGAAGTGGATCATGCCGTAGACGGCCGGGCCGCCGGAGGTCGTCCAGATGAAGACCGCGCAGCCGATGAGCCAGGCGATGGTCCGACCGACCGGCCACGAGTCACCGCGCTGCCGGAGCTTCCGGACGCTCCACAGGTACCAGGCGGCACCGACGAGGGCGAGCGCGAGCCACATCCAGTCGATGTGCCAGTGCGACAGGTAGGTCTGCATGGTCTGGGCCGGCGGGTACGGGTAGCCGATGAGGCCCGAGCGGGTGTCCGCCCCGGTCTCCGGCGTCTGCGGGATCGGCGGCTGACTGCGGGACACCGCGACCGAGACGCCGATCGCGACGGCCATGAAGACGATCTCGGCGAGCGCGAACCGGACGAACAGGCGTCGGTCGGTGGGTGCCCGGAGCAGGCCCGGCACGAGCTTCCGGCGCTGCACGACGCCAGCGACGCCGAGCAGGACCAGGATCGTGGCCTTGGTCGTGATGAGCCACCCGTACGGCGTCGTGACCAGGTCGAGCGGCCCGGTGAGGCGGAGTTGCGCGTTCACGATGCCGGAGAACGCCACCGCGCCGAACGCCCACCCCGCGAGCGTCGAGTAGCGGGCGACGACTCGCCCCGTGGCGCCCTTCATGCGGGTGCGGAGCAGCACGACGGCGACGAGGCCACCGGCCCAGACGCACACCCCGACCAGGTGCACCGCGAGCGAGTTCACCGCGTTGGCGTGCTCGAGCGACCCGGCCGCGTGCCCGGACAGGGCGAGGGGCAGCAGGGCGAAGAGCGCGGCGACGGTGGCGAACGCCAGGGTCGTCGCCCGGGTGGCGAGCGCGGCGAGCACCGTCGTCACGAGGATCGCGGCGGCGGAGACGACGAGCGACTGGCCGATCTCGACCTGGAACGCGAAGAGCAGGAAGTTGCGGGCGAAGACCGGGCTCGTCAGCGGGACACCGAGGGTGTTCGCGCCGGTGAGCACGATGCCGGCGACGGCGGCCAGGAACCACACCGACCCGGCGATCGCGGCCCAGCGCGCTGCCCGGTGTTGCACCGAGGACATCGCCCCGTGGTCCGCTTTCTGCGCCGGCAGGGCGAACGCGGCCACGATGAGCAGACCGACCGTCAGCGCGGCGACGCCGTCGTGCACGCCGCGGGCGGCGACCAGGCCGAACTGCACCAGGTCGCCGGCGGACTCCAGCTGCTGGTCGGCGGTGAACGCGCCCGTGATCGTCATCCCGAGGACCGCACAGGCCACCGCGAGGGGCAGGGCGATGGCGAGGACGGTCGCGACGGTGGACGTGCGCGTGGTGACGGGCGCGTGGTCCGGTGCCGGGCCTCCAGGGCGGGTGACGGCGTCCGGGCGATCGGCGGCGTCCGGGTGGGGCTGGGGTGACGTGACGGCCATACCTGTCTCGGGTCGGTTCCGTCCGCGGTCCGCGGACCCTCCATCGTAGGCGCGCCCCTCTGGACCCACCATGTGGATGCGGTCGCCCGGCGGCCGACGGATCCAGCACCTCCGGTGACCAGCGGGATGGTCGGTGCCGACCGGTGCCGTCGGATGCTGGGCGACGTCCCTGGTCCGTCGCCGTAGCCTGGGCGGCGTGACGACGACGGCGCAGCGCGATGACCAGGACCGGTTCGACCACCTGCTCGAAGTGGTGGGATCCGTTCTCGACCCTGCCCTCGACGTCCTCGACGCGATGACCCGCGTCGTGGACGCCTGTGTCCACTGGACCGCCGCCACCGAAGCCGGCATCGTCCTCGCCGACCAGTCCGGTGCACTGCACGTCATCGCCTCCACGAGCGAGCGCAGCATCGAGGCCGAGGAGGCCCAGCTCGGTACGAACGAGGGCTCCTGCCTGGACTGCTTCCGGACCGGCGCGACGGTCGACGTGCCGGACGTCACCGCGAAGGCAGCCGAGTGGCCGACGTTCACGCAGGTCATGCGCGAGCGCGGGCTGGTCGGCACGTTCGCCGAACCGGTGCGGCTGCGGACCGCGACCATCGGTTCGCTGTGCGTCTTCGCCGACCACGACCGGGGACACGACGACGGTGACGTCGTGGTGATCCAGCTGCTCGCCGACGCGGCGTCCGCTGCCCTGGTCCGACACCGCGCTGAGGGGATGCAGCGCTCCCTCGATGCGCAGATCGCCGACGCCCTCGAAGCTCGGGTGCTGCTCGAGCAGGCCAAGGGCGCGCTGGCCTACCGGCGCGACGTGCAGATCGACGAGGCCTTCCGCGTCCTCCGGGACGGTGCGGGGCGGACCGGTCGCGGCTTGCGCGACGTCGCCGAGGACGTCGTCCAGCGCGGGGCCGACCTGCGCGAGTTCGCCTGACGGTCGGCCCCGCTGCCCCTCAGATCGAGAGGGTCCGCTCGACGACCTGCCGTGCGGTGTCGGCGAGTGGCGTCTGGTGGGACCGCGCGTAGGACCGGAGCAGGGCGAACGCCTCGTCCATGTCGACCTCGTGCGTCTGCGCGAGGAACCCCTTGGCCTGCTCGATGACCACCCGGCTGTCGAGCGCCCGCTGGAGCTGCGTGCGCGCGATCGTGGCCTGCTCGAGGCCACGCTGCTGCAGGATGCTGATGGTCGCCACGTCGGTGAGCGCCTGGGCGGCGACGATGTCGTCCTCGCCCAGTGCACCAGGCTGCTCGCGGTAGAGGTTCATCGAACCGAGCGTCTCGTTCCGCAGACGGAGCGGGATGGCGTGCACCGACGCGTAGCCGAACAGCTTCGACGCCGCCGCGAAGGCCGGCCACCGCTCGGCCAACTCGGCGGGGCTGCCCACGGTGACGACCTTGCCGGTGCGGTAGGCCTCGATGCAGGGGCCTTCGCCGGCGTCGAGCTGCATGATGCCGACGAGGTTGCTCCGCTCGCTGGTGGAGGCGACCAACTCGAGTTCGTCCATCCGGGTCGCGAGCATGATCCCTGCAGCGCTGACGTCGAAGAGGTCAGCTGCCTTCCCCACGAGCAGCTGGAGCAGCTCGATGACGTCGTAGTCGTCGACGAGGGTGTCGGCGAGCGTGACGAACGTGTCGACGAGGCGTTGCTCTCTGCTCTGCGTCATCAGCGGTCTTCTTTCCGTACGGGATCGGTTGTGCGTGGGTCTCGGAAGTCGATGCGCCGCTCGATGACGGCTTCGGCGACGGCGTGGAGCGGCAGCCCGTCGGCGAACGCCCGGGCGCGGAGGACCAGGAGCGCGTCCTCGGCGGTCAGGTCCAGCTGGGCCACCACCATCCCCGTCGCCTGGTGCACGTGGCGGCCGGAGGGCTGCGCCACCGAGACGGACGTCGGGGTCCGTCCGGCTTCGACGTCACGGACGGCCGAGGACAGCATCCGCAGCGCGGCCAGGTGGGCGAGGAGCTTCGCCTCGTAGAGTTCGGCCGGTGCCAGCGGGCCGGTGTCCGCGCGGTAGAGCGTCACGGCCCCGAGGTCGAACGTCCCGACGGACAGGGGGAACGACAGCAGTCCCGCCCAGCCGGTCTGCCGGAGTGCAGCTCGGGTCGACGGCCAGTCGTCCCCGGTAGGTCCGCTGAGGTCGTACGCGAGGACAGGCTCCCGGTACCGCAGCGCGGACCACCCAGGGCCTTCACCGAGGAGCACCTGCTGCTCGTCCGACTCTGCGGCACGTCGATCCGAAGCGGAGAAGACCGCGCTGCCGAACGGCGGTCCGAGCGTCGACAGCGCTGCAGCCTCGATCGGCAGCACGTCGACGAACGTGCTGGCGATCGCTCCGTCCTCACCGTGCTGGAGGCGACGGGCAGCGTCGGCGAAGGAGATCATCGCCGACACCGCGTCGGGCAGCACGTGCCGCGCGTGGTGGTCGAGGTGGAGGTCGTCGTCGTGGTCATCTTCGCTCCTGCTGGGGGTGGCTGCAGCGCGGGGGCTGGGTGCTGAAGCCGACGACTTCAGCCTAGTCGCGCGGACTCCACCCACTCCGAGGTGGGCTCGACTAGCGTTCATCTCGGTAGCCCCAGACCCCGGCCGCTCGTTCATTCGCATCACTGCGAACAGCTGGAGTCTCCCGTGCGCACACCACTTCCCCTCTCGCCCGCCGCCCGGCCCGTCGCCCGCCGCGTCAGCCTGCGGCGTACCAGCCGAGCTCGTCTGCGCCGCGTCGCCGCCCGCCTGGCCGGATCCGTCGTCGGCCGCCGTGGTTCCGCCGGTCCGGACCAGGACCGCTGCCCGCGGGTGTTGCACGGGCACCGCTGTCAGCTCCGGACCGGCCACCCCGACTCCCACCTGGTCGACGACGGCGCGGTCCGGATGCGCTGGCAGGACCGCACCCTGCCGACCGACGACTGGGTCCTGGACGGGTTCGACTCCTGACGGTGCGCGGGCCGGCGACTAGGCTTCCAGCGTGCTGCTCTCCGACCGCGACATCACCGCCCAGCTCGACCAGGGCCGGATCGGCCTCGACCCGTACGACCCCGCACTCGTGCAGCCGTCGAGCATCGACGTCCGGCTGGACAAGTACTTCCGGCTGTTCGACAACCACAAGTACCCGCACATCGACCCCGCGGTGGACCAGCCCGACCTGACCCGTCTGGTCGAGACCGACCCGGACGAGGCGTTCGTGCTGCACCCGGGCGAGTTCGTGCTCGGGTCGACGTTCGAGGTCGTCACGCTACCGGACGACATCGCGGCACGGCTCGAGGGCAAGAGCTCGCTCGGCCGTCTCGGGCTGCTCACCCACTCCACCGCCGGGTTCATCGACCCGGGCTTCTCCGGACACGTGACCCTCGAGCTGTCGAACGTCGCGACCCTGCCGATCAAGCTCTGGCCGGGGATGAAGATCGGCCAACTCTGCTTCTTCCAGCTGTCGAGCCCGGCCGAGAAACCCTACGGGTCCGCCGACTACCAGTCGCGCTACCAGGGGCAGCGCGGACCGACGGCGTCGCGGTCGGCACTGAACTTCCACCGAGCGGACGTGTCCCAGCCGCGCTGAACGAGCCTCCGTCGGGGCGGCGGACCATCGATCCCCACCGCAGAACCGGAATACGGAATCCTGTGTATCGTTGCGCACATGCCGCCAGGACACGCTCGCGCGTCGACGACGACGCTCTCCGCCGCAGCGATCATCCGCGAGGCCCGGCTCCGGGCCGACCTGACGCAGGTGCAACTCGCCCGACGGGCCGGCGTCACCCAGAGCGTGATCAGCACCTACGAGAACGGCCGACGCGAACCCTCGCTCGCGGCGCTCCAGCGGCTCCTGCTCGCCGCGGGGTTCCGCACCGCCATCGACCTGCAACCCGTCGCCGAGCCACTCCCCCTGCGCGAACTCGTCGCCCGGCACCGTGACGAACTCCGCTCGATCCTCGAACGGCACGGCGCAGTCGCCGTCCGGCAGCTCGTCGGCACCTCGGGAGCGCAGGGCGCGGACGACTGGCCCGCGGACGTCGAACTCGTCGTGGACCTGGCACCGCCCACCGGCATGTTCTCGCTGATGCGCATGCAGGACGACGCGGAGGAGCTGCTCGGCGTGCGCGTCGAGGTCTTGGCCGCCGATGCCCTGTCGGACGAGCTGCTCGACCGGACGGTCCCGCTGTGACGACGCCCGTCGCGCAGTCCCTGGACGACGTCATCGCGTCCTGTGACCGGATCCGCACCTACGTCGCCGACCCGGCCCTGCCCGAGGCGCTCGTGCACGACGCCGTCCGGATGTGCCTGGTCGACATCGCCTCGGCGGTCCAGCAGCTCCCGCCGATGATGACCGCGCACGAACCCGCCGTGCCGTGGGCGCACGTGTCGGCGCTCGCCGGACGACTGACCCGCCGACCCGCCGGGACACCCGCGTCGGTGCTGCTCGGCACGGCTCGGACCGACGTCCCGGTCCTCTGCGCGGCGGCACGGCGGATGCGCGCCCGCTGCGTCTGAATCCGGCCGGAGCGGTCAACGGACGCTGCGACGACCCGGCGTCAGTCCCCGTGCACGATGCACACGGCGTCCAGGTCGAGCGACGCCTCCAGCGCCGCCGTCACCCCGCGCTCGCCGTCCGCGTCGAAGGGCGTCACCGTGTCGACCCACCACAGCGGCACCGAGAGCGCCGGGGCGTCGGGCAGGAGCCGCGTGACCTCGCCGAGTTCGTCGACCCGACGCACTCCGAGCACCGTGATGACCGGGTGCGTGGCGTCACGGCAGACCTGCATCATCGGTCCGTCGTCGAGCGCCCGGACACCCCACGCGTCGTCGTGGAGCAGCAGCGCCTCGGCGACGTCGCGGACCTGCACCTCACCGCGACAGAGGAGGGTCACGTCACGCGGCACCCTGGGACCCCTGCCCACCGTGGTGCATGGCGTGCGGCCCGAGTGCGCCGTCGTCGGAGGCCGGGTCGAGCGGCCCACCCCCGACGAGCTGCAGGAACCGGTCCTCGTCGATGCGGTCGAGGAACGACTCGAGCGCGGTCCAGCCGTCCTCGAACCGGACGACCAGGCCCTCGCCGACCTCGCCCGCGAACGTGTCGGTGGTGGTGCGGACCGGCGGCCACTCGCCGCGGCGGTCCAGGAAGCGTGTGGCCTCGGGTCCGACGATGACCGCGAGCGGTTCGGGCTCGCCGTAGGCGACCGCGCGCACCAGGTGGTCCGCGTCCCCACGGCGCTGCATGACGACACCGAACACGGGCTCCACGTCACCGGCGACGCGGTGCACGGCATCGAGCAGGCGCGACGCGAGCTGCGGGTCCGCGCCGCTCTCGGGCACCGTGAGGACCGCGGACATCGTCTCGACGACGACCCCGTCGGTCAGGTGCGCGGTCATCGTCGCAGCGAAGCCGTCGCCGATCGCGTACGAGGTGCTGATGCCCGGCGACTCGTGCATCGCGTACTGCGTCACGACCCAGCGGTCCCACGCCGAGGTGAGCGGTTCGGACGTGCCCCACCGTGTCGGGCACGTGCCGACCGTCGCGCACAGCGCCTCGATCGCGGAGCCAATGTCGACGGTCCGCTCGTCGTGGTGCCGCAGGGTCAGGTCGATGCTGATCTGCCGGACCGAGCCGACGGCGTCACGGTGCTCCGGCGAGGGCTCACCGAGGAGCTCCGAGCCGCGCGTGACGAAGTCCTCCACGCCGGCCGCCGGCACACCGGTGCGCCCGTCTCGCAGGGCGCCGTCGGGTCCGCGGACCGCCCATGCGGCGCCGTGCGCACCCAGCGCGTGCCGCAGTGCGGGGGTGAGCGCAGCCTCCGGCCCGGTCCGCAGGACGACCGTGCGCCCGGCCACCTCGGCGCGGCGCAGCAGGGAGTCGAGGGAGTCGGTGAGCCACACCACGGGGGCACTGGAGTCCACCACGATGGCCGGGCCGACCACGTCGTCGATGAGGGGATGTCGGACCATTCCGGTTCCTCCTCGGGTCGGTCGTACGAGCTCGGTGATCTCCTCGGACGGTACACACGGGCTCCTGGCGGTGTCCGTCGGAGAGCGCGGCTCACAGCGGAGAGACAGGGGCGGACGGGAGGCCCGGCGTGTGTCCGCCACGGAGGTGCGGCTGGCACCCGGCGGAAGTTCCGCTAGGCTGGTGCGGTCCCGTTTCGACGGGATGCGCGAGTGTAGTTCAATGGTAGAACTCCAGCTTCCCAAGCTGGTAGCGCGGGTTCGATTCCCGTCACTCGCTCTCTCCGGTCCCCCACTGCTGTTGTCGTTTCTCAACACAGGTGAGACTTCTCTCGAAGTAGTTGAGACTCCAGCCCTGGAAACGCGTAACAGGTCGAGCTTGCCGACGCTGAGTAGGACGGCCCCGCTCATCCCCTGGCACGGCCTCGAGGAGCGCAGAGCTCGTTCCGATCTGAATCCGCCATCGTCGTCCATCCCGGGGACTCGGAGAGCACCGAGCGTGATGAGCGAACCTCGGCGGCGGCGTCCTCGCCGCACAGGTCGAGGTGCACCTGGTTCTTGACGGTCTTCGGCTCAGGTACGGGCACGACGAGGTACTGCGGCGACAGCCCGAGCGCGCTTCGACCAGCACGCTCAGGTCGTTCTCGAAGGTCGTCGACACCGAGGGAGCGCAACCGACGGAAGCGTTGGCGCTGGCGAGGCTGCGTGCGCGTCAACGAGGTCGGACACCATCACGGTGGCGTTCCACGGGATGTTCTCGCGGTTCGCGGGGCTCCCTGGGGCCGCCGTTGTTGTCGTCCGCCAGCTAACTTGTCCGACTGCCACACAACGTGTTCGAAATACCGAGATGGACAGGCTGTTTGGCAGCGACGACGGGCTCAGTCGCACTCGGAGGCCGTGCCGAGTGTCCCGGGCAGCACGACTGGTTGGCTTCCGTCGCCCGCGATCAATCCGCCATCGACCCGCGGGACCACGAGAGGCGACTTCGACCTATAGCACTTGAGGCACCTTCACCGGGCATTTTTGCGGGACAGGTATACGGGAACACCCAGGTCAGGCAGCACACGGGCAAAGTGTCGCGGTTGTCACCGCCAGCCGTGTCCCGGTGGCCGACCGGCTATCGGACGCTGCTGCAATCTGATCCCCGAGCGCCGGGCTCGAGGCAGTGCGCCCGATAGTCGAGGGTCTTCGACTGACGTCACAGCCGATGGAGTTGTTCGGCGTTCGCGGTCAGGATTTCGTCGGATAACGACGTGTCCGCCTCGGCCACGGCACGCGAGATCACGAGCGCACCCACCATGTGATCGGTGACGTCCTCGGAGTCAGTCGCACGACCGTGTACCGAGCGCTCCGACGAGGAAGTGAGCCAGTCCCGGGCGGGCGAGGCAAAGCCTCCATCTGATGCATCCGCCAGCGGGCGAGGCAAAGCCTCCATCTGATGCATCCGCCAGCGGGCGAGTTGGAGTCCGCTCTTCCTCTCGTGTGGGCTATTGCATTAGCATCAGTGCAGGCCATGCCAAAACGGTTTGGCAGTCTACGAAGGGGTAGCAGCAATGACGAAACATCTCGTGATGTCTCGGCGCACGGTGCTGACGGGGATGGCAGTTCTCGCCGTGGCCGCGCACAACGTGCCCGCTCTGCAGGCGACAGTAAGCCAAAGTGCATCTGCCGGGCACCGCGGGAAGCTCCAGGCTCGGCGTCGTCGCATCCCGGTGGGGCTGCTCTGATGCCCGCCGACAAGAAGAAGCCAGTGGCCATCCCGACGGAGCCGAACGTCTACGACGTCACCGACTGGAACCCGACCGGCGCTCTTGATCCGGTGTGGGACATCGGCGCGGTCATCAACAGCATCATCGGGGACATCAAGCGCCGCCAGACCAGCCAGGCGGACAAGCCCGGCGCCGTGATCTACATCCCGCCGGGAACCTACTCGTTGAAGACGCGGGTAGTCGTCGACACCAGCTACCTCTGCATCCGCGGTTCCGGACACGGCTTCACGTCTTTGAGCATCCGCTACAACTCCGGCGACACGTCCACGTGGCACGAGCTCAACCCGGGGGGCAGCCACATCAAGGTCGAGAACACAGACGGCAAGTCCGAGGCTTTCCTCGTGCAACGATCGGGAGACCCGCGGTTGAGCTCGATCGAGTTCGAGAACTTCTGCCTCGACGGGGTGTCGTTCACCGGCAACCAGAACTCGTACCGCAACGGGAAGGTCGGGATCCGGTTCGCGTCCGCGACCGATGCAACCCGAGTTCGCGGGATGGGGATGGTGTACCTCGAGCACGGCCTGATCGTGCAGGACGCGGACGCGCTCGACGTCTCCGGGAACTTCATCGCTGAGTGCGGCAACTGCATCGAGCTCACCGGGTCCGGCCAGGCTTCAAAGGTCACCGACAATCACCTCGGCGCGGGACCCATCGGGTTCTCGCTGTTCGCCGAGCAGCACAACGGTCTCCTCGTCACCGGCAACAACGTTTTCCCTCGCGGGATCGACTCGGTGCACCTCAAGAACTCGACGAGGTGCAACATCTCCGCGAACCGGCTGCACTCGTTCTACCCGGGCATGATCACGCTCGAGGGGAACTGCAAGGAGAACCTGATCGGCTCAAACATGTTCGAGCGGCAGGTGGAAACGTACGGGCCCTTCATCGGATTCGGCAACGGCCGGCCGGATGACTACGGTGTCGTGCAGGTGAACGGTGACGGCAATACCATCACCGGCAACCACGTGACCGTGATCATCCCGCCAGAGCAGGTCACGCCCGCCGGCGCGACCGCAGCGGTGTTCCGCGTCGCGAGCGGCGATCAGAACCTCATCGGCGCCAATCACGTGATCAGTAACCTGACGCTGCACACTGTGGTCCTCGACGCGGGCACGACCAACTCGCACGTCTTCGACAGCGGAACGGAGGCGCAGTTCGCCGCCGCCTCCACGAGCTACGGGTTCCGACCGACGCCGTAGGACCGTTCGCCGACAGCGGGTCCGTCACGCATCGTGACGGGCCCGCTGTCTCTCCATGCGGACGTGATCAGTCAGAGTCGCCGGTCGTCGCTGCGAAGAGCTCCGCCGGTGATGGAGGGTTCGCGCCAGCACGGCTCACCGCGACCGCCGCCGATGCTGCCGCCACGCCCCCGACGCGCGTCAGCAGCGTCGTGTCGACAGCGGACTGCTGTATCCGCTGGAGTCCGCTGCCCTGCAGCAACGCGAAGAGCAGCCCGGACATGTAGGCGTCTCCTGCTCCGATCGTGTCGGCAACCGTTACCGTGGGCGCCATGACCTGCACGCGAGTGTCCCGGCCGGCGACGATTGATCCGGCTGCACCACGGGTAATGGCGGCGAGGCGCACCCCACCGTCGAGGAGACGGTCGAGGACGCCGTCGAGGTCCACGTTCGGGTAGAGCCAGTCGGCGTCCTCGTCGCTGAGCTTGACCACATGCGTCCGCTCGACGATGCGGTCGAACTGCTGCAGCGCATCGGCCTGCTCGAGGAGCGCCGGCCGGATGTTCGGATCGAAGCTGCGCACTGTCGCCGCCGGAAGCTGACGGAACAGCTGCACTGCGGCGTGGCCGCCGGGTTGCAAGAAGGCCCCCAACGAGCCGGTGTGTGCAACAGCTGGCGCATCCACGGCAGGGAGCACGGGCGCTTCCCGGTTCCAGACGATGTCGAAGTCGTACCGAGCGGACCCATCCGCCTCGAGTTCCGCACGCGCGACCGAGGTCCGCCCTTCAGCACGGTCGACCGTCACACGGTCGCGAGCGAGGTGCTCGGCAATCAGACGCCCGAGTTCATCGTCACCGAACTGCGTGGCGAGGGTCACGGGCACGCCGAGACGAGCAAGCCCCACTGCGACGTTCATGGGACTCCCGCCTGGCGTGAGGCGGGTGTCCGATCCGTCAACGACGGCATCGATAAGCGCTTCGCCGAGAACGATCACAGGGCGGTAGGAGGGGGTCATGGCAATCCTTCAGCGGACGGTGATGCCACCGTCGGTCGTCAATGAGACGGTGCGGCGACGGACTCGCGGCGTACGAGCGGGCAGGTCAGGAACACCGGTCCGACGGCGCGCTCCTGCTCGTCCGGTGGGACATCGTTCTGCAGCTCGACGAGACGTTCCAGGGCCCACTCGCCCATCTCGTAATGCGGCAGCGCCACCGTGGTCAACGCGGGGAAAAGGCCCTCGGCGATGAGCTCCTGGTTGTCGAAGCCCACCACTGAGAGGTCGGCGGGGATGCGGAGGCCGAGCTCTGCCGCGGCGCGGTAGGCGCCCATCGCCATGCGGTCGTTGTAGCAGAAGAGGGCGGTTGGCCTGTCGGTCCGCTGCAGCAGCGCGCGAGCAGCGTCGTAGCCGCCCGGGGTTTCGGACGGTGCGGCGCGGACGAGCGACTCGTCGGGGGCAACGCCGGCTTCCAGCAGGCTTTCCGTATACCCCGCCAAGCGTTCGTGGGTGGCGGGGACGTCGTCCACGTTGTTGATGAAGCCGATGCGTCGGTGCCCGGCAGCGAGGAGTTCCGCCATCGCGGCGCGGGCACCACCACGCTCGTCCGGAGCGACCGCGGGATGCTTCCTGGTGCTGTCGGTGGCGTCGATGACGACGGTCGGGATGGCCTCGAACTCGGACGGCGGAGTGATGTCACGGTGGTACATCGTGGCGTAGAGGACACCATCGACCTGTTGCCGGATCAGGGCGGTGGCGTTCGCGGCGACGTCGTCGCGGTCGGTGTTGATGATGACCAGCGTCAGCCCGTGGCGGCGGGCTGCGTTCTGCGCGCCGAGGATGATCCGACCAGCGTGCGGGGTCGTGGCGATCTCCTCGCTGAGCAGGCCGATCATCTCGGAGCGCTGCATCCGCAGGCCTCGAGCCATCCGGTTCGGGCCGTAACCGAGGCGCCGCGCGGCGTCCTTGACCCGTTCGCGGGTCTCATCGCTGGCGCGGAGGAAGTCGACGTCGTTGAGGATGTGGGAGACGGTGGTGACCGACACCCCGGCCTCGGCTGCGACGTCCTTGATGCCGACGCGTCTCGGAGCCACCATCGATCCTTTCGTTCAGGCTGAGGTTGGTCGAGCACGCCATCACCGGTGCTCGTGGCCGTGGAAGATCCCGCTCCCGGTGTGATGCGCGAGCATCCTCACCCTAAGTCCACCGTAAGCGTGATCTCCGAGCGGGCCACGTTCACCCCTTGACTGCGCCGAGGGTGAGACCGGCGACGATGTGCCGCTGCAAGACGAACGTCAGCAGGATGACAGGCAGGGAGTACACGATCCCGAGGGCGGTCATGGTTCCCCAGTCAAGACCGAACTGTGTCTGGAAGTCGGCGATCATCAGTGGCGTCGTCTGTGCGCGGACGGACGTGAGCAGCAGCGCGAAGATGTAGTCATTCCAGGACGCGAGGAACGCGAAGATTGCGGTGACCGCGAGCCCACCAGCGGTGACCGGCAGGATCACGCGGACAAGCGCACCGATCCGAGATGCGCCGTCCACGCGGGCAGCTTCCTCGAGTTCTTCCGGGACGGCCTGGAAGAAGCTCGACAGCAGCCAGATCGACAGCGGCAGCGAGATCGTGGTGTGCGCGATCGCGAGGGCGAACGACGTGTCCTGGATGCCGACACTGCGGAACATCGTTATCAGCGGTGCGCCGACGACGATCGCCGGGACCATGCGGGTCACGAGGGCGACGAGGATGAACACCTGCCCAAAGCGGGTCCGGTAACGGGTGACTGCGTACGCGGCTGGCACGGCTAGCACGAGCGACATGACGGTGCTGATCGCCGCAGTGACGATGCTGTTGATGAACGATGCCGGCACGCCGCTGGTGCCGAGCGCGGAGGTGTAGTTCTCCAGCGTCCAGTTCCGCGGCCAGATCGTCGGGGGAACCGCGATGGTTTCCACCGGCACCTTCAACGAGGTGAGCACCATGTAGAGGAAGGGGAAGGCGTAGAGGACGACGAGGAGGATCAGGGCGATCCAGAGGATCGTCTTCGTACCGATGCGCTGTGTTTCGAGGCCGTTCACTGGTCACTCCCTGGTCGCCAGATCTTGAAGATTGCGAAGATGGCCACGGCCAGCATCGCGATGAGGTAAATGGTCCCCATTGCGCTTGCCAGACCTGGATCCCCGTACCGGATCTGTGTTTGGTACACCAGCAGTGACATCGTCTCGGTGGCATTCTGGGGGCCGCCGTTGGTCTGCAGCACGATCACGTCAAATGCGCGAGCGGCATCCACGCCACGGACGATGAGCGCGACGGCGATCACGGGACGCAGCAGCGGGATCACGATGCGGAACAGCAGTGTGGGGTAGCGGGCGCCGTCCAGGCGGGCCGCCTCGAGGACGTCGCCGGGGATGTTCTGCAGGCCGGCGAACAGCACGAGCGTTATGAACGACGTCGTCAGCCACACGTCCGGGATGGAGACCGACACCAGGGCGATCTTCGGATCGCTCAGCCACTGGATCGCGTTGGGAGAGGGCAGCAGATGTGCGCTGTAGAGCAGCTGCCCGACGATGCCGAAGTTGTCGCTGAGGAGGAACTTCCAGAGCAGGCCGGCGACGATCGGGGCGATCATCAGCGGGTAGAGGAAGATCGTGCGGAACACGCGGGAACGGTCACCGATGGTGGCGAAGAGCAGCGCGACGAGCAGGCCGATGGCGAACTCGAAGAACACGACGATCGCCGTGTACACCGCGGTCCGCCAGGCAGAGTTACCGAACTCGGGGTCGGTGAACGCGGTGATGTAGTTGCCGAACCCGACGAACTTTCGTGTGCCCGCGAGCTGGTTGATGTCGAAGAAGCTGTTGGTCACAAACTGGATCAGTGGCCAGCCGATGAAGATGAGCAGGAACAGCGCCGCCGGCAGGATCATCAGCACGGCGAAGCGTCGGTCGGTTATACGCACGAGCCACTTTCGGTTCGGGTGAGGTGGTGGCCCCGCAGGGCCACCACGCTCTACTTGAGGATGTCTTCGACCTTGGTCTTGGCCTGGTCGAGGAGCTGCTGGTTGTCCGCACCCGGTCGGACGGCCTGCTGCAGCATCGGGACGAGGGCGTTGTCGACGATCTGCTGCCACTTGGGGTTCGACGGACGCGGGATGGTGCCCTTCGCCTGCAGGGTCGCGACCATCGGCTTGAACGCTTCGTAGCCGGGCTTGTCCTGGTACTTCTCGAAGGCGGACACCCGCGCCGCCAGCCCGAGGTCCGTGGTCGCGCTGAGGTCGTTGTGCTTGTACGCGAACTTGATGAACTCCTCGGCTGCGTCCTGGTTCGGCGATGCCTTCGGGACGCTGAGGTAGTACGGGCCGGGGACGGCGGCAACACCGGCGGGGCCAGCGATCATCGGGGCGACGCCGACCTTGCCGTAGACCTTCGAGTCCTCGGGGATTTGCCGGTAGGCGTGGCCCCAGAACAGCATGAGCGCAGTCTTGCCCTGGTAGAAGAGGTTCTGCGCTGCCGCCCAGTCGGTCTGCGCCGCCCCGGGTGCTGACGAGTCGAGCATGCTGGTGTAGAAGTCCAGCGCCTTCAGGCTTGCAGCGTCACCGAGGGTGACGTTGCCCTTGTCGTCGACGACCATGTTCTTCTCGCCGGCTTGCGACAGCGCGGCGAGGAACTCGGTCTCGACGGCGCCCTTCGTCGCGGTACCGTACATGCCGTCCTTCGTGAAGAACTCGGCCTCGTCCTGGTACTGCTCCCACGTCGTCGGAGGCACCAGGTCGTAGCCGTATTTCTCCTTGAACGCCGTCTTGTTTGCCGGGTCGTCGAGGAGGTCCTTGCGGTAGTAGAGGATCTCCGTGTTGGTCCACGCAGGCATACCGACGTAGTCGCCGCCGATTTTGCCCTCCTGCAGCTCAGCCGGGAAGAGATCCTTCTCCACGTCCTCGGTGAAGAGCGAGTTCAGCGGCGTCAGCCCTTCCTTGAAGGTGGGCAGCCAGATCGCATCGAGCGCGGCGACGTCGAAGGACACCGACCCGGAATTGAGCTCGCTGTTGACGCGGTTGTAGAGGCCGTCGTAGGGCAGCTCGACGAACTGGACCTTCGTCCCGGTCTCTTTCTTGTAGAGATCGGCGATCGGCTGGAGCTCGCCGTGGCCGCCAGCCTCGACGAGGACGGTCAAGCTCTTCGCAGACCCGCCACCGTCGCCGCCACCAGCACCGCACGCGCTGAGGACCAGCGCCGATGCCACCGCAACGGCAGCACCGGCGAGGATGCGGCCTTTGTTGCCGGCACGCGTGCCGGACTTCCTACGAAGCATCATTACTTCGTCTCCTTCGTCTGCAGCAGCAGCGCTGCGATCGGGTACGGTGTCGATGACAAAGCGTTTTGCCAAAACGACTTGGCCCAAGATATACATCTACGCAGAGGCCGTCAAGCGGACGGCCCATCGCTCCGAGGGGACCCCTTGCGCATGATCGACGACGATCGCCCCAGCATCCACCTGACCGCCCGATCCGGCTGGATCAACGACCCCCTGTCGTTGACCTGGCACGACGGCAAGTACCACGTCTTCTTTCAGTACGTGCCGGAACAGACCAGCTGGGCGCCGTCCTGCCACTGGGGACACGCGACGTCCACCGACCTGCGCACGTGGACGGAGCAGCCGGTGGCGTTGGCGCCCGGCGAGGGCGATGATGGAATCTGGTCGGGCTCCCTCGCGATCGACGGCGACCGGACCACGATCTTCTACACGTCGATTGAAACCCCGGACTTCAGCATCGGTCGGATCCGTACCGCAACGTCCACCGCTTCGGACTGGACCACGTGGACCAAGGGGGACGTCGTCGCCGTTCCCCCCGAGGACATCGATGTGCAGGTCTACCGCGACCCGTTCGTCTTTCGTGATCGTGACCGATGGCGGATGCTCGTCGGAGCGAACATCGACGGCACCACCGCGGCCGCGCTGTCGTATTCGTCGCCGGATCTCCAGAGTTGGCAGTACGACGGCGTCGCCGCGCAGCGGAACACCTCGCTGACCGAACCGGTCTGGACCGGCAAGCTCTGGGAGTGCCCGCAGGTCTTCACGATCGAGGGTGTCGATGTGCTGATCACCTCCGTCTGGAACGACGACGAGCTCCACTACGTCGCCTACGGACTTGGGGAGTGGCGAGACGGCGTCTTCGAGGTCGAGCGATGGGGTCGGCTGACGTGGGGCGAAAGCTACTACGCACCGTCCTTCTACCGCGACGCCGACGGCCGGCCCGGGCTGGTCTTCTGGCTCCGCGAGATCCGCGATCACGCCGGGGACACTTGGACCGGTGCCATGAGCGTGCCCCACCTGCTCACCCTCGACGGCGACGAGCTCATCGCTCGCCCGCACCCCGACGTCATCAGCGGCGACGGCGTCAACGCGCACTCGGCGTTCGACAGCATCAACCTCACCGGCGACGGACGGGCGGACGTGATCAATTGGGACCCCGACCTCGGTCAGCTGATCATCACCCGCAACGGTGAACTGATCCTCACTCTCGAACGGGACACCGACGAGCTGCACGTCGCGGCAGCGACCGGCGCGAGCGGATCGGTGCCGGCAGGCCGCGGCCTCGTCCAAGTCCTCCTCGACGGACCCGTCCTCGAAATCAGCACTAGAGCCGGACTGTTCGCAGCCCCCTTGCGCACCCCGGTCGCTGTCACGCAGTAGCACCGCGCTCGAACTGATCCCGCCGGTCGGCTACTCCCAGCCGCCACAGCAGCGACAAGACGGAAGAATCTCAGAACCATGCCGAACAGCAACCACTACGACGTGACCACCTGGCCCATCGGCGACCCGACCGACGACATCGGCGTAGTGATCAACAGCATCATCGCCGACGTCAAGACCCGCCAGAGCGGAACCGACGGCGACGGCGGCAAGCCCGGCGCGGTCATCGACCTCCCGCCGGGAGACTACCGCCTCCGCACACAGGTCCTCATCGACATCAGCTTTCTGAAGATCCGCGGCGCCGGGCACGGATTCACCTCATCCAGCATCCGGTTCAACGTCCCCAAGGAGGAGTGGCCAGACCTGCATGAGCTCTGGCCCGGCGGAAGCCGCATCCTCGTAGACATGCCGCTCGCCGAGGATGCGGACGAGCGGGCCGGCGCCGCATTCCTCGTGGAGCGCGAGGGCAGTCCTCGCATCAGCTCCGTCGAGTTCGAAAACTTCTGCATCGACGGCATGCACTTCATCGCAGACGGCTCCGACCTACTCCCCGAGAACACCTACGTCAACGGCAAGACCGGGGTCCACGTCGCCAGCGCCAACGACTCCTTCCGCTTCAACGGGATGGGACTGGTCTACCTCGAACACGGGCTCACGATTCACAACGCCGACGCCCTTTCCATCCACGACAACTTCATCGCCGAGTGCGGCAACTGCATCGAGCTCCGCGGATGGGGACAAGCATCGAAGGTCACCGACAACCTCATCGGTGCCGGCTTCAAGGGCCACTCCATCTACGCCGAACATCACGGCGGCCTCCTGGTCACGGCCAACAACGTGTTCCCCCGCGGGGCGAGCAGCGTCCACCTCCGCAACGTCACCCGGTCGAGCATCACCAACAACCGGCTTCACTCGTTCTACCCAGGCATGGTCCTGCTCGCAGGGAACAGCACCGAGAACCTCGTCGCGTCCAACCACTTCCTCCGGGACCACGAGCCCTGGACCCCGTTCCTCGAGATCGACAACGGCCTGGACGACGATTACGGCCTCCTGCGGGTCGATGGGGACGACAACACGATCGTCGGCAATCACTTCTCCGAAGTCGTCGACTCACAACGGGTCACTCTCGCCGGTGGGAAGCCCGTCATCATCCGACTCGTGAGTGGGACCGGTAACTCCGTGGCGACGAACCACGTTGTGGCGAAGGACGTCGACACCCGGTCGAACGAATCTGCATTCTCGGGTCAGGTCGACGCCCTGCTGTCCACGAGGCAGTCGGGGCAGCTCAACGTCCTCGCGGTACGGGTCGACGCAGGATCGACACAAAACACGGTCCTGGACTCGGGAACGGACAGCCAGGTCGACATGGACCGACAGAGCAATGCGTTCCGCGCGACGCCCTCCATCCCCGGCGGTGACAGCAAGGGCGCCTGACCGGCTCTGACGGACCCCGCGGAAATTCGAACGCGGGATCACCAATGTCTGCGTGGAACCCACCATGACTCTGACCGACGCAGCGGTCGGCCTCTACGCAACGGAGCCTCGCTTCCACCCCTAATCGAGTCCGTTCTTCCCGTAGCCGATTGGCTACTGCGTCAGCTGCGCGGCCGCGCAGTACTGCGGTCTACAGGGCCGCGGGCCGCAACGCGCGGTGTCGCTGGCAGCCGTGCTTCCCGTCCTGGTCACACCGCCTCGAGGGCGGCGAATCGGGCGGTGTAGTGGGCGTCGTGCTTGCCGCGGCTGAACCACAGCACGATGGCGATAATCCCGAAGACAACGGTGAAGGAGCCGCCGATGAAAAGGGCGACGCTACCCAGTCCAGACGCCTGGTCTGCGCCTGCAGTCGCACGAAAAAGGGCGGCCGCTGCCGTGTCCACTTGTGTGTTCGTGGCATGCAGGTCGCGAGAGACAGCGGTGTAGTCCGACTCCGCCTTCTTTTCGACCTGGCCCGCGGCTTCGAGCCGACCCGAGAGGTCTCCGGTTTCCTCGTCGGTGAGGGTGCGGCCGGGGAACTCGAGGTCTCCGAACACCTCGGTGTACGCAGCCTGCGCATCGTCGGCAGCCTGACGGGTGACAGCTTGCTCATCCTGCAGGCGTTCCGACTTCGCCTGCAACTTTCGATGGTCATCAGCATGGGTCGCAGCGGACAACGTCAGGGTGTGTGCTCTGACCATTTGCCATCCACCGGCCACGGCGACGGTCAGTCCAATTGTGGTGAGCGTCAGCGTGACGAACAGCAGCATTGACAAGCGGCGGCGCTGCGCTGCGCTGCGACAGGGTTGGCTCGACGGCCCACAAGGTTCCCTTCGGTGATGATGCGCTGATCGTCTCACGAGCGTTGGCGACGCTGCGCTCACATACGTCGGCCGTGCCCTGCCAGACCCTCGCCGTCAGGACTATCAGCGCCACCCCGTGCCTGCGCGTCGAAAAACGTGCGCAGGTGCTCCGACACTGTCCGGTAGACGATCGTCAACCGGAACAGTTTGGTCGGCGTGAGCACCTCATCGAGTCGCGCAGGCCTTGTCCTGGACGACATAGCGGAACTTACGCAGGTGCCTGGTGTCCTTCGCGCCGCGAAACGGGCTTCACTGGAATCATGCTTGAAGTCCGAACACGTGCTGCACGCTCTACGGCCCACTGGACGGCATCGGCCCCGATAGACGTCGTTCGCGAGCGGCTCCTCCACGAGATCACACAGTCCTCACGCGCGCGCGTGACAACGAGTACGAGCGACGTGATCCAGGCATCGGTGCGAGGCAACGCGTTCTCGTGGGGTGAACGGATCACCGTCAGGCTGACGCCGACCGGGAACGGAACGAGCGTCGCCGTGGAAACGCGGCCAGCAATGCCGTCCACGCTCTTCGACTGGGGCGAAGGCGAACGAGACATCCGCCTCTTGCACGCCGCCGTGCCGGGAATTGGCAGCGAGTCGTCCGAGCATTCCCTCGTCAGCGGTGCTCCCGCCAGGCTCGGGAGGACTTCGAGGATGTCGAAGCCGCTGGGGTGGTTCGTCGTGGTGGTTGCCGTCCTTGCGCTGACGCTCGCACTGTTCAACTTGGTGGTGAACACCGAGCGCGTCTGGTCCTGGCTCCCGCTCCTCGTCCTCATGTCCCTCGCGCTCGTGGTCACCGTGAACGACCTCCGGCGACGCTGAAGGCGCAGGCGCAGCTTCCGTGCCCGATAGCCGATCGTCTAAAGAGACGCCCCTTGGGTGTGGTCGCCGATCAGAACTGCGCGGAGAAGCCGCCGTCGGGTCGTAGTAGCTGACCGCGTCAAGCAGTGGTCAGGTCTTCAACTGCCGCCCAGAGGTCGGCTTCGCGTGCGGGGTCGTAGGACTCGATGGAGGAACGCTCCACCGTTCCCTTGTCGACGTAGGCCCCCGTCGGAGCCGACGTCTTGCCGAGGACTACGTCAGCGAGGTGCCGGCCGGCATCGTCCAGGCTGGTAGCCATCGGAGTGGCGGCCATGAGCGGCATGATGCGCCCCATCATGAACCGGGACAGCGCATCCGCATTCCTTGCGAGTCCGGTTCCGGGCACGAACCCGGGGTTGTAGCCGACGACGTCCACACCCTCGGGAAGTCGGCGGGCGTACTCGTGGATGAGGTAGATCGCGGCGAGCTTGCTGGTGGAGTACGCGGTGCGGCCGGCGCCGGTGGTCGACGGCTTGGGGAACGCTCCTGGCTTTGCGAGGGCGTACGGGTCCTGCCAGACCGGCCCGGGCACCATTCCCATGTTGTGCTTGAAGTCACCGAAGTGCGTGTCGCTGACGGTGATCGTGATCCGCGAACCTGCCTGGAAGTGCTCCGTGAGAGCACGAATGAAGACGTGGTTGGCGAGCACGTTCACGGTGAACGTCGCCTCGAGCCCGTCTGCGCCCGCTGTCAGCGCGTTCGTGTATTGGATGCCCGCGTTGCCCACGAATCCCGTCAATGGCGGCAGCTGCCCACTGCGCAGCTGCTCTGCGATCTCCGCCGCCGCTCGACGCACGCTGACCAGGGATCCGAGGTCCGCGGACACGGACGACACTGTTCGTCCGCCACGTCCGAGCTGTGCCGCGAGTTCAGTGCCACTGTCCCCCCGGGCGATCACCACCAGGTGGACGTGCGGGTCGGCGGCGAGGATGCGTTCGGCGGCGAGGCGGCCGATGCCGCGACTCGCGCCCGTCATCACCAGCGTGTGGGTTGCAGTCATGTCAGGAGTCCTTCGTGTGCGGTGCACCGGGCGGTGCGTCGTCAACTCTGATGAGCACCACGGCGACGGACCAGTGCCCTGCACGTCGGTGGGACCGGTGGTACCACCACCGATCGCGGCACGAGGGGCGAGGATGAGGACATGGACTTCAGCAGCGACACGCTCGGCGGATTGATCCGAGCCTGGCGCGACCGGCTCGCACCTCAAGACGCTGGGATCACCGTTGCCCCGAGCCGGCGTGCGACGGGACTCCGTCGCGAGGAACTCGCGAGTCTCGCAGGCCTCTCCGTCGACTACGTCGTGCGCTTGGAACAGGGCCGCGCACGGAACCCGTCAGCGCAGGTCATCGGCGCGATGGCTCGGGCGCTGCACCTGACGAACACGGAACGCGACCACCTGTACCGCGTCGCAGGGCTCCTCCCACCCGCCGACGACCAGGTCAGCACCCACATCCCCCCGGGGGTGCAACGCCTCGTCGCACGTCTCGACGGTCAACCCCTCGCGGTGTTCTCCGCCGGGTGGGACCTCCTTGCGTGGAACCCGCACTGGTCCGCCCTCCAAGGTGACCCGATCGCGATACCCGTCGCCGAGCGCAACCTCGCACGAGCAGTCTTCGGCGACGGTGAAGCCCGCCGGTCACTACGGCCGTCGCGTTCCGAGAACGGCTCAGAGCAGTTCGAAGCAGCGATCGTCGCGGACCTGCGGACGGCGGTCACCACATACCCCGCCGACGCGAGTCTCCGGCACCTCGTCCGCGAGCTGCGCACCACCAGCCGCACCTTCGATGCTCACTGGAAGCGCGCGTCGGTCGGGCGTCACACCACTGACCGCAAGACCATCTCCCACCCCGACGTCGGGACCATGACGCTCGACTGCGACGTCGTCACCGTCCCGGGATCGGACCTTCGGATCATCGTCTACTCGGCCGCTGCCGGCAGCTCCGACGCCGAGAAACTCGCCTTCGTCGGCGTGACCCGGAACGCGCACATCACCACATCCGCCTGACGCCCCGGGTGCGGGGAACACCACCCAGCCCGTCCCGGTCAACGATCCGCTGCCGGGACAGAGGCCGGGTATCACCACCTCCATGCCCCATCCCGCGGCGTCGATCGGTACGGTCAGGACATGGGAAAGCGTGATTCAGCTGCCGCCGTGATCCGGCCGGCAAGCACCGACGACGCGGCGAGCATCGCGCGCCTGCACGCAACTTCCTGGCGCGAAACCTACGGGCGGTTCGTGGACGACCCCGACACCAACCCCTGGTTCGAAATCGATCGGCGCATCGGCATGTGGTCATCAAACCTGGAAGACCAGACCTTCACAACGGTGGTCGCCATCGCAGAGGTGGGCATGATTGGGTTCGCCACTGTCCAGACCACCGCGGAAGAACCGGCCGCTGTCCGGCCCGAGGAGCTGAGCATGCTCTACGTGCTCGAGCACGCGCACGGGAGCGGAACAGGTCAAGCGCTCCTGGACGTTGTGCTCGGCCAACGGCCGGCGTCGCTGTGGGTCGCGGCTGACAACCCGCGCGCTCACTCGTTCTACCGACGAAACGGCTTCATGCCCGACGGTGCCATCTCCAGTTTCGGCCCGATCGGAACAACGGTGCGACTCGTCCGCTGACCGATCGTCTACCGGGACGCTGCTCACGTCAGGACAAGTAATCTGGCAGCGGTGCTGGATATCGGCGTTGTGGCGGGGTGCTTCGCAGCGCAGGTCGGGACAGATTGGTCGGTAGCCGACATCGCAGCGCGAACAACTTGTCTCCTTCGCACACAACTTGTCGCCGGAGCGCGTTCTTCGGTGCCGCCTTCGTCAGGGGTCGTCTCCCGGCGAGTCAGGAGCAGCGTGCCGTGCGCGCTAGGTCGCTGGCGGGTGAACACGGCGTTCGGCAGGGACGTGCTCGAGCGGGACGCGCAGCGATCTGGTCCCCGCGCTGGTGCCCCCGACGGAAGTGCCGCACCCTCGCTCGGGTACGTGGACGGTGTTGCGTTCAGCGCCCCCCCTCACCGGGCATTTTCACCGGACAGTCATACGGGAATCCCCAGGTCAAGCAGGACACGGGCAAGTTGTCGTGGTTGTCACGGCCAGCCGTGTACCGGTGGATGACCGGCTTACGGAACATCGCTGCCGGTTGCCGGCTGGACTATCCGGGGGGGCAGCCACGGGAGGAGCGCCGTCGTCGCGATGACGAAAGACACTGCCGGGTCGAAGGGCCTGCAGCTAGTGGGCGACTTCAGTGGTGATGAGATCGAGCAGCCGCTTCAACGTCGCCCGTTCCGCTGAGGTCAACTGTGCAAGTAGCTGGTCCTGCGCCGCCGCGAAAGCGGGGTCAAGCCGCTCGAGGAGCTCCGTCCCCGCAAGCGTGTTCTCAAGCAGGTTTCGTCGCACGTCTACGGGGTCGGGACGCCGCGTGACCAAGCCGAGCTGCTCGAGCCGCGCAGCATACCCAGAGAGGTCTTTGCGGTCGATCCGGACGCGACGGCCGACCTCGGCTTGGCTGAGCGGACCAGCCGCCTCGAGCACGGCAAGGACCGGGTACGCCGCCTTCGGGACGCCGGCCTCTGCGGTGAGCTCCGACACGACGCGAGATGCTCGCGCCGCGGCCTCGACGAGCAGCCAGCTCGGAAGCGAACTCAGTCGCTCCGGAATCTCCCGCTCAGCCATGTTCTCCACGGTAGGCGAAACTCCCTCTTCCATGTATCGTTGGGATCCCAACGTTGGGATCCCAACAACACGAGAGGCTCTTCATGTCAAGCGCACCGTCCGACGTCATCTCCCGCATCTTCGCTGCCATCGACGACCACCGCTTCGACGATCTCCTCAGCATGTACGCGAGCGATGTGAAAGCCACGACGGTAATGGGCGTCACTGTCGGCGCCGACTTGGTGGTCGAGCAAGTCCGCGCCGTTCACGAACCGATCCCCGCCACGCAGCACCTCGTCTCGGGCGTCGTCGCCGACATCGCGGGGAACCAGGCGGAAGTTCGCGGCAATGTCACTGCGGTCTTCTGCGACTCGGCGCATACGCCGGCGTTCGAGGGATCGAACGTCTGGCGCGGCCGACTGATGCGTCACGGCGACACCTGGCTCGTCACGTCGTTCTCCATCAACCTGGTGTGGACGCGCGGAACGTTCCCCCAGCTGCAGGCGTGACCACCGCCAAACTCCCCGACTGTCGTGCCTCACCACTACGTCTTCAGACATGGCGGATTCCCTCCGCGAGCGGGACTCGCGCGCAGGCCGAGCGGGAGGGAGGGACGGTGAGCTCCGGTCGACCGAAACCGGGCGGACTTGCCCAGTGACGAGGGGGAACACCTGGACAAGCGCAACATGCTCCGGGGAACCGGAATCGCACTGGTTCTGGGCGTCACTCTGGGGGGGTGAGCGCCTGCTCCGCTTCGAGCGATCAAGAAGAGCTGCGTGTCCCATCTTCATCTCCCGCGGCGAAGCAATCGACGCCTGCCGACACCTCCCGTCCAACCGATGCAGCATCGCCTTCCGATGCGGGCTCGAGAACTCAGGCCGGCGCAGCGACGACGCCACTGGGCGACGCGACCCAGGATTGGCCCGCAACCGATCTCGGTCAGCGTCAGAGTGCAATGGGCCAGGCAACCGAGGAAACGCCCGGCGTCTACCGGTACGTGGTCGCCGCCAACGACACCACCTCTGGCCTGCTCGAGCGGTTCGACCTCTGCCAAATCGACATCGCGCTGTTGTATGAAGCCGACGGCGGCCATCTCACCGCAGGTCAGGCCATCACTGTGCAAAGACACCTGAATGACGGACGAGGCAGCGACACGACCGACGACCACCGAGGCTGGAAGTGCACCTACCCCGAGCAGCCCCGCACCTCGCGGACGGGTTAGCCCGCGAGGAATCCGCGCCACCGCTCCCGGATGCTGTCGCTCCGACTGGCCGCCCGCCCCAAGCAGCACGGCTGACCATCAGCACATCAAAACGCGCCCGGTAGCCGAGCGACCGACGAGACATCGGCCGAGTACAACTGAGGGATGCGAACACATCGACTCTGGGTGGGCTGGATACTCGGCCCGGTGACCATTGCGTTGTTCGTCGTGACCGTCATCGCAGCGGCCACAGGTTTCACGTCGTGGCCGCCCCTGCTCGCCGCTGCGGTCACCGCCGCCGTGGCTGGATCAGTTCTCTTCGTGTTGGGGCCGCGCGCTGCTCGACAGCAGCAACGTACGCAGCGGATTGAGGCAGCGGAGCGCGACCGGTAGAGGATCGGCATCCGGGACGAAGCTGCGCTCGTCGCAGTGCTCAGGCTCGACGCAGCACGGAGAGCGCACGATGGGCTCACTCCGACGAGCTACCACGACAGCAAGCTGTACGCGTCGACAAGCAGCTTCGTGAGGTAGCCGGAATCCGCTCCGCGATCGCAGCAGACAAGGGGATCTCCCGGCTCCCCGGGAGGCCCAGACACCTGCACCAGCATCTTCGCCCCCTCTGTCGACCGCCGTTCCGGCTGAGTACCTGGCAGTCCCGGAGGCTCCCTGACCTGAGAAGCGACAGCTGGAGCCGCTGTTCTCCGCTCGCGTCGCGTCGCGTCGCGTCGCGTCGCGCCCGCGCCACGTCCGTCGGTATCGTCACCGGCACCCGGACGACGAAGGAGTACTCGACGTGAGCATGCAGTCCGCGCTCCGGCGCGCACGGCAGGTGGTGGCGGTCGCCATCAACCCGCACATCCCCGCGGACCGGTTCGACTGGGTCGGTGACGACGGCGCCGTCGTCACCGACCTGCTGGTGGAGGCGAAGGAGACGATCGAGCTCCTGCTGTCCGACCGAGCCGTCCTGCACACCGGGCGGATCCGCGACCTGCCGACCGATGCGCGCCGTCGCCAGGAACTCTCGAACGCGATCGTCCAGACCGTCTTCGACCGCCTACCAGCACGGCGCAGCGTCTCGGAAGCGGCGCTGAACGCCGCCCTCGCGATGTTCGTCGAGGACGTCGCGCTCGTCCGGCGCGACGCGGTCGACGCCGGCGTGCTCACCCGGTCGGCGGACGGTTCGTCGTACCGTTTCGACACGAACCCGGCCCGGAACGGCGGGCACCTGCCGTGACCTCGGCCTGTCGCCCTGACCGCTGCCCGGTGACCGGCGTCACGTGCGGCTGACCGGCTCGCCGAGCAGCCGCCGGGTCCAGTCCGCCAATGCCGCGGTCGCCCGCCGCGACACGGCGGCCTCGGGCACCATGCTCGTGAAGCCGTGGAAGGCCCCGGGCCAGACGTGCAGCTCCGCTTCGACGCCCGCGGCCCAGAGCGCGCTGGCGTAGGCGACGGTCTCGTCACGGAAGACCTCGGCGCTGCCGCAGTCGATGTACGTGCGTGGCAGCCCGGTCAGAGACGTCGCACGCGCCGGGGCGGCGTACTCGGACACGTCGTCGGTGGCCCGGCGGTCGCCCAGGTAGGCGGTCCAGCCGGACCGGGTCATCTGCCGGTCGGCGACGCCGACGCCGTCGATCTGCTGCGTCGAGACGGTCCGGTCGCGGTCGTCGAGCATCGGCGAGACCAGGATCTGCCCGAGGAGGGCCGGGCCCCCGCGGTCGCGTGCGAGCAGGGCCGTCCCCGCCGCGAGACCGGCTCCGGCGCTCTGTCCGGCGATCACGATGCGGTCGGGGTCGATGCCGAGTTCGTCGGTGTGCTCGGCGACCCACACCAGGCCGGCGAAGCAGTCCTCGACCGGGTAGGGGTCCGGGTGTTCCGGGGCCAGGCGGTAGTCGACGCTGACGAGGACGACGTCGTGGTCGAGCAGCCAGTCGTCGTAGGAGTCCAGGTTGCCGAGGTGGTGGCCGAACATCATGCCGCCGCCGTGGATCGTGTAGACCCCGGTCGTCGGGCCGGTGCGGCCGATGCGCTGGATGACCGCCAGCTCGATCGGGTCGCCGAGGTGGCCGGGCACGGTGGTGCTCCGACGTTCGAGGCCGCGCTGGCGCAGTCGCTCGTCGAGGGTCTTCAGCGGGATGTCGAGCTGCCGCATCCGGGGCAGCATCTCCGGCGTGAGGACGAACGGTCCGCGTGCGGCCAGTGCGGCGAGGAACGGCGCGAGCTCGGGGTCGAACGGCGGGCGGGCGATCAGGTCAGACATCGGTGTTCTCCTGGCTGGTGGTTGGAGCAGTTGTGGTGGAAGGGGTTGCGGCGGTGCGGGCGCGGAGCATGCCGACGACGACCAGGACGGCCGCGACGGCGGTGACCACCGCGCCCGCGGTCGAGACGGCGTCCTCGAACGCGGCGGTCCGACCCGGCACCCAGGGGGTCGTGCCGAGGTCGCCCGGCACGACGGCGGCGAGGATCGTGCCCGTGGCGGCGATCCCGACCGCGGTGGCGATCTCACTCGCCGTGTCGACGAGTGCTGCCCCGATCGACGTCCGGTCGGCGGGCAGCCCGTGCAGGACGTTGTTGCCGGCCACGGCACCGACGACGCGCATGCCGGCCGCGACGAGCACGAGGGCGACGAGGACCCCGGGGTACCCGGACCGTGCGGTCAGGGCGAACACCGCGAGGCCGGCGACGACCGCGGCGGCGCTGATGCGTGCCGCCCGGCCCAGTCCGACGCGCTGGACGAAGGGACCGACGAGGCGTCCGCTGGCGAGGAGGACGACCACCTGCGGCAGCGTCCCGACGGCAGCGAGCGCCGGGGGCCATCCCCAGGTGAACTGCAGTTGCAGGGTGACGAGGTACGACAGCGCGGCCATGGCGAGACCCGCCGCGGCCTTGTACGCCAGGCCACTCGCGACGAGCGGCCGAGCGATCAGGTGCAGGTCGAGCAGCGGGTGGTGTGCGGTGCGCTCCCGGACGACGAAGCCGACGGCCACGAGGGCGGTGACCGCTCCGGCGCCCCACCCGGCCCATCCGGCCGCGCCACTGACGACGAGCGTCGGGGTGACGAGGACGCCGACGATGCTCGCGGTACCGAGGACCGCCCCGGCGACGTCGATCTGGTCGTGGTGCAGGTCGTCCGGGCGGTCCGCGGCGATGCCTGCCCGGATGCCGGCGAAGGCGACGACCGCGATCGGCACGTCCGCGACGAGCAGCACCTGCCACGGTGCCACGGCCAGGACGAACCCGCCGACGGCCGGCCCGACGGCGAGGCCGACCAGCCCGGCGGTGGAGATCACGGTGAGCGCCCGGACCCGCAGGTCCTGGCGTGCGAAGAGGCGGAACGCCAGTGCCATCGAGCCGGGGGTCGTCATCGCGGCTGCGACGCCCATCAGCGCACGGACGACGACGAGCTGCTCCACCGCGGAGACGAACACGGTCAGGAGGCTCGACACGGCCAGCAGCACCAGGCCGACGAGCATCGTGCGACGCCGGCCGACGCGGTCGGCGACCGCACCGAACAGCAGCATCAGGCCGCCGAAGGCCACCGAGTAGGCACCCGACACCCACTGCAGCGCGGTCGTCGAGGCCCGGAGGTCACGGGCGATGGTCGGCAGCGCGACGTTCAGGACCGAGTTGTCGAGCATCTCGAACAGGAAGACCGCGGACAGGCCGGCCAACGGCAGCCAGGCGTCGCGGAGACCAGCGGGTGGCGAGTCGGGCGTGGTCGGCGGGGAGGTTCGTACTGACACGGGCGCACTCCTTCGATGAAGAAGTGGCGGCTCCCGTGAGACGCGTACGCGGTTCCATCTGCCGGAGCAGGACGAGTTTTTTCCCTCTGCGTCGAACTGTAACGCATCCGGACGCCTCGCGGCAGGGCGGGCGGGACGCCGCGTTCACTACGGTGTCGTCATGCCCCCTGCGACGTCGACGGACGGACCGACCACGCACGCCTCCGACCACGTCGTCATCGGCGGTGGCGTCCTGGGCGCCGCCACCGCCCGGGCCCTGGCCGCCCGCGGCGAGCGCGTCCTGCTGCTCGAGCAGCACGACCGGGGACACGTGCACGGGTCCTCGCACGGGGGCAGCCGGATCTTCCGTATGGGGTACCCCGACGCGGACTACGTCGACCTGACGCTGCGGGCCTGGGACGCCTGGGC
Source organism: Curtobacterium sp. MCBD17_030 (assembly GCF_003224255.1). Taxonomy (NCBI): domain Bacteria; kingdom Bacillati; phylum Actinomycetota; class Actinomycetes; order Micrococcales; family Microbacteriaceae; genus Curtobacterium; species Curtobacterium sp. MCBD17_030. Next base: position 126,532 of record NZ_QKLI01000008.1, read on the forward strand.
CGCGCTCGAGTCCGCGTCCGGTCGGACCCTGCTCGACCACACGGGCGCCGTGGACCACGGTCGTCCCGAGGTCGTCGACGCCATCGCCGCCGCGCTCGACATCGCGGGCATCGCAGTCGAACGCCTGACCCCCGACGAGGCTGCGGCACGGTGGCCCGGGATCGCGTTCGAGGGGCACGTCCTGGCGCATGCCACCGCCGGCCGGATCCGCGCCGCCGACGCCCTCGAGGCGCTGCTCGACCTGGCAGCGGCGGACGGCGCCGACCTCCGCTTCGGTGTCCGTGTCACCGACGTGCAGGACGCCGGAGACACGGTGACCCTGACCCTCGCGGACGGCAGCACGGTCCGCACCCGAAGCGTCGTCGCGGCCGTCGGCGCCTGGGCGCCCACCCTGGTGGGTGCGTTGCTCGCCGGGCGTGGGGCGAGCCTCCCGGCCATCCGCGTCACCCAGGAGCAGCCCGCGCACTTCCCCAGCCACCTGCCGGACGAGGCATGGCCGTCGTTCGTCCACCACCCGGCCGACGGCGGCGGCGTCTACGGGCTACTGACCCCGGGCGAGGGCGTCAAGGTCGGCTTCCACGGCACCGGGCCCGTCGTCGACCCGGATCACCGCGACCGGAGCCCGGTGGCGGCCGAAGTGGAACGGCTGCAGGCGTACGTCGCACGGTTCGTGCCGGGGGTGGACGCGTCACGGCCGAGCCTCATCAGCTGCCTGTACGACAACTCCCCCACCGAGGACTTCGTGCTCGACCGGCGCGGGCCCGTCACCGTCGCGACCGGCTCGTCCGGGCACGGGTTCAAGTTCGCCCCGCTGGTCGGCGAGATGCTCGCGGACCTGGCGACGGGCGGGGAACCGTACCCCCGCTTCGCACTCTGACCCGGTGCGGGTCCGCTCGGGGTCAGACCTGCTCGGAGCCGGCACGCTCGGGGTCCGGCGCCGCGTCCTGTCGTCGGTCCTGCACGAGCTCCTTCGTGCGGAAGAGCCGCAGCGCCGTCACCAGGACCAGGCCGCCGAGGACGTTGAACAGCAGCGTGTAGCCGAACCAGCCCAACCACTGCCCGTACGTGATGTGCTCGCCGGACTGGATCGCGCCGAAGACGAGCAGCGAGTCGAGGATCGAGTGGAAGAGCTGCAGACCGGCCAGCAGGAACCCACCCGCGACCGCGGCGACGAGCTTCGCCGGATCAGAGTCGGTGCCCTGCTGCATCCGGCCCATCAGCGTGATCGTGCTGCCACCGAGCACGGCGAGCACGATGCTCTGCAGGCCGAACGGTGCGTCGATGAAGTGGTGTGCGGACTCGGCGAGGGTCGCGTGCCACTCCGGGAAGGCCTGCACGAGGAGCCACATGAACACCCACCCGCCGACGAGGTTGGCGACGAGTGTCCCGCCCCAGAGCTTCAGCAGCTGCAGGGGTGTGCCTTCCTTGGCCACCACCGCCGCCACCGGCATGAGGAAGTTCTCGGTGAAGAGCTCGCTGTGCGCCAGGTGCAGTGCGATGAAGCCGATGCCGAAAGCCAGTCCCGCCAGCAGGTGACTGTCCGTCTCGGTGAGGACCGCGAGGAACGCCATCACGCCGAGCCCCACCTCCAGTCCGCCGAAGAACCCGGTCACCAGCACGACCCGGGTGGTGCGGTGGAGCCGTTCCGCGCCCTCCTCGACGGTGGCGTCGAAGGACTCCACCAGTTCGTCCTCGGCAGGGGCGTCGGTGGAGCCGATCTCGCGTCGGCGGTCGTCGGTCATGGCGGGGACGCTACACAGCCGGGGTCACCTCGGTGCAGGACTGTCGGAGCACTGTCCCGGTCACGCGCCGCCGGTAGCGTGATGGGATGCGCGTCGTCATCGCACCGGACTCGTTCAAGGGCACGGCCACCGCGTCCGGGATCAGCGCGGCCATCGCGGACGGTTGGCACCGTGGACGTCCGGACGACGAACTCGTCCTCGTCCCGATGGCCGACGGTGGCGAGGGCACACTCGATGCCTTCGCCGCTGCGGTCCCCGGCAGCGTCCGCGTCCCGGTGACCGTCACCGGTCCGGACGACCGACCGGTACGCACGGCGTGGCTGCGCCTGCCTGACGGTCGCGCGGTGGTCGAACTCGCCGGAACGAGTGGACTCCCGCTCCTGTCCGAGCCACGACCGGACAGCGCACACACGATGGGGTTCGGGCAGGCGGTCGCCGCGGCCCTCGACGCCGGGGTGACCGGACTCCTGCTCGGCATCGGCGGCAGCGGGTCCACGGACGGCGGCGTCGGTGCGCTCCAGGCCCTGGGACTCGGGGCCACGGCGCCGATGGGCGTGACCGGCGGGGCGCTGCTCGACCACGTGCCTCCCGTCGACGTGACCGGGCTGCGACCGCTCCCGCCGCTCGGGGTGGTCGTGCTGAGCGACGTGACGTCACCGCTGCTCGGTGAGGACGGCGCCGCGGCGGTGTTCGGACCGCAGAAGGGCGTGACGCCGGAGCGGATCGCCGTGCACGAGGCGCGGCTCGAGCGTTGGGCGGGCTGCTTCCCGGACATCGACCCGATGACGCCCGGAGCCGGGGCGGCCGGCGGCGCGGGGTTCGGGCTGCTCACCTGGGGCGCGACGATCGGCAGCGGGGCGGCGACGGTGGCAGAGGTCGTCGGTCTCGCCGGAGCCGTGGCCGGGGCGGACCTGGTCGTGACGGGTGAGGGGCGCTTCGACGGGCAGAGCGGTGTCGGCAAGGCGCCCGGGGTCGTCCTGGCCCTCGCCGCAGGACTCGGGAAGCCGGTGATGCTCGTCGCCGGCGAGGTCGCGGCACCCGTCGACGCCTTCGCGGGTGCGGCCTCGCTCACGGTCATCGCGACGCAGACGACCGGCGAACCGGGCGACGCCCGACGTGACCCGCTCCGGTTCGCCGCCGTCGCGGGAGCCCGGTTGGCGTCCCGCTCCTGACGTGCGGCTGGACGCGCTGTGGTCGAACCTGTCGGACGCTGGGGAGCGGTTCAGGGCAACCGCGGTAGCCAAGGCACCATGAAACGACGCGTCCCCGCAGCCGTCGCCGTCGTGACCGCCGGGTTGCTCACCCTGTCGGCGTGCAGTGGGGGTGGGAGCACGCGCGTGTCGGCGGCGGACGCCGCAGCGGACTTCACGTCCGCGCTCGCGGACCACCGGGGTGACCGGGCGTGCCGACTCCTCGTCCCCGACGCACGGGACGCGGTCGAGAGCGAGACGCACCGGGACTGCGCGGGCGGGGTGCTGGAACTCGACCTGCCGACCCGGGGCGCGGCGCACACCGAGGTGGTCACGCAGACCGAGGTCTCCGGACGCGCGGCGATCGTCCGTGGCGACGGGGACGGCTCCGCGCTGTTCCTGGCACGCTCCGGGTCCTCCTGGCTCGTCCGCGCCGCCGGGTGCACGGCGGTCGCCGACGCGCCCTTCGACTGCGTCCTGGACGGGAGCTGACGTGCGCGGGGTCTTCATCGGGTACCTGGTGCTCATCGTCGCCGGGCTCGCGTACTTCTTCGTCATCGCGGCGCTCGGACGGTGACCGGCGTGCGACGGTTCCTCCGGGAGAACTCCCTGGGCCTGTTCTTCGGGGGGATCTTCCTCGCGGCGTTGGTCGGGCAGTCGTTCGCGGGGTGGGCGGTGTTCAACGACACGCAGACCGCGGACGGGCTCGTCCCGATCGGGTACCTCGAGTACGTGACCTCGTCGAGCTTCGCCGCTGACGTCGCCGAGAACTGGCAGTCGGAGTACCTGCAGTTCGTGCTCTACATCTGGGCGACGGTCTGGTTCGTCCAGCGCGGTTCCCCCGAGTCGAAGGAGCTGCAGCAGGTCGGTCCGGAGTCCGACGAGGACCAGGAGGTCGGCCGGTCCGCCGGTCCCTGGTCGCCGCGGTGGGCCGGTGCTGGAGGGTTCCGGCAGGTGGTGTTCTCGCACTCCCTGCTGGTGGTGATGGGCGGCATCTTCCTGCTGTCCTGGGCAGCGCAGTCCGCGGCTGGCGTCGTGGCGTTCGACGAGCAACGCCTGCTCGACCTGGAGGCGCCGGTCACCTGGGCCCGGTACGTCCTCAGCTCGGACTTCTGGAACCGGACGTTGCAGAACTGGCAGTCCGAGTTCCTGGCGGTCGGCAGCATGGCCGTCCTGGGGGTGTACCTCCGCCAGCGCGGGTCTCCGGAGTCGAAGCCGGTCGGTGCCGCGGACGACGACACGGGGGCCGAGGGCTGACGCGACGTCCGGACGGACGGACGGACGGACGGGAGGCCCGGTGCCAGTTGTGAACTGGTCCCTGTTTGTTGGACTGTGAATTCAGGTTATGCCGCGAGGGCATGGGCTCGGTATTGGACCGGGCTC
>NZ_QKLI01000009.1:0-117420 GCF_003224255.1 Curtobacterium sp. MCBD17_030
GCGTCCACGTCCTGGAGCCGGTGCAGGCGCAGCACCCCGGCGTGGTCTGGGTCCGGGAAGAGCAGCACCTCACCCGCCCCCGCGCCCGCGCCCGCGCCCGGACCGTCGTGGTCGCGGCGACGGTGTGCGCCGTCGTCGGGGTCGCGCTGCCCGCACCCGCAGCGGCAGCGGCCTTCGCAGCGGCCACGACCACCGGGACCAGCTCGATCACCACCGCGGTCGCCACCCCGGTGACCGGGCTCACCTGCGTGAACGTCGGCAACGCCGCGGTCGACGTGGGGTGGGCCTACTCCGGGGTCGCACCCGAACGCTTCACGGTCCTGGTCGACGGGGCCGCGAGCGGGATCAGCACCGCGGCCCGCGCGCGGGACGTCACGCTCGGCGCATCGGACTTCTTCGTCTGGAAGACTTCGACCATCAGCGTGCGCACCGACCTCACCGACACGTGGACGGCCACGTCGTCGTCCACCGTGCGGATCACCACGATCCGCCTGTTCGGACTCGGCCGCACCTCCTGCGCCCGCTGACCGCACGGACCATCGGCGGTCGGCGACGGCATCCGCCGTGTCCGGCCCACCTCAGGTACCGGTGCGGTCCTGCGGCGGCCGGGATCCGCGTTCGACGCCACGAGTGCGCCGCCGCCGTCCCGGGGATGCCGGTCGTGGCGGAGGTCATGGGAACGACGCGGTGCCGGTCGTCGTCGTGGCAGCCGGGAGCGCGGGTTCCCAGGGGTCCCGAACACCGGCAGATCCGTCAGTGAGTCGACTCAGCGCCCGGCGTTGTAGTGGCCCGTGACCTGCGTGGCGGAGAGCACCGAGCTGTACACGGCAGCGAACCGCATCGAGCCGGCGAAGTAGTAGTTGCCGGCACCCGGCCACCCGGTGATCGTGTCGTAGCCGACGCGGAAGTACCCGCTCGCGTTCTCCGGGGCGGTGAAGGCAGCGTTCGAGGCCACCAGGGCCCCGTCGGCGTACAGCCGCATCCCGGTCGTGGCCGACATCGTGGCGACGACGTGGTGCCATGCGCCGTCGCTGTAGGCCTTGGGCGACGTGACGACCTGCGTGGTGTTGTTGTACGAGCCGAAGACGAGCTGCCCGCTGGTGTTGAGGTACACCTGGCGGTCGTGCTGCCCGGAGGCGGCGACCTGGTTGCTGCCGAAGCCGATGAGCAGTCCGCCGGCGACGGTGGTGCGGAACCACACCTCTTCGCTGAAGGTGGTCGGGTTGCGGTACATCGTCGGAGTGGAGACGAAGCTGGTCGACCCGTCCAGGACGTACGCGCCGCCGGCGTCGCGAGGGCAGGCCTTCGGGGTCGCCGTCGTCGAGGCCATCGATCCCTGGTAGGTGCCGTTCGCGCCCTTGCCGGAGTCGTCGACGGCGGTCTTCGCGCCGGCGGCCTCGGCGAGCTGGTAGGTGAACAGGGCGTTGGCGTTCTCCGCGTCGACGGCACTCGCGCAGGTGAAGTAGCTGGCGGTGCCGGCACTGTTGGACCCGTTGGTCACCTTCGCGGTGAACGCGGACCGGGTCGGCGCGAACTGGTTGAGCACGATGACGACGGCCAGGGCGACGACCAGCAGGACGGCGACGACCTTGCCGTCACGGAGTCGGTGCAGGTTCACGCGGCACGCACCGTCTCGACGCGGCCGATCGCCAGGCAGAACAGCAGCGGCAGCAGGCAGGCGGCGATGAGCGCGGCCCAGCCGATCGGGTCGAGGTCGATGTTCGACATGAGCTGGTACTGCCCGTTGTGGGTGAGCTCGTGGATGGTGATGCGGCCCACTTCGCCGTCGACCAGGTGCACGGTGTTGCCGCCGACCGCGTCGATGCGGACGGGGAACATGCCCGAGGACACCACGGTCGCCTCGACGCTGCCCTTCGCCGACGTGTTCGAGATCGTCGTGACGTTGACGAACGGCTTGAGCACGAACGCCGCGTACGAGACGGTGAGGGAGCTGCCGGCGATGCGCAGGCTGCCGCGGGTGACCCGGTCGGTGAAGACGCTGGTCAGGGCCCAGATGAGGAGCGTGCCGACCAGGAGGATCGGGGCGGCCCGGAAGAGCCAGCCCAGGTGCGGGACGAGCAGGACCGGGGCGCCGACCAGGTTCTCCTGCGTGAGCGTCCACGGGTCCTGAGCGCCGTTGACGTCGCCGCGGGCGTGGATGCCGCCGTCGGGGTCGATCGCGACGATGCGGTGCGTGTAGGTGACGTCGGGGTTCGCGGCAGTCCGGTAGGACACGATGTCGCCGACCCGGAGGGACGACGCCTGCACCGGCATGTCGAGGACGAGCGTGCCGACCGGGGCGGCTTCACCCATCGACGGGGTCTCGACGACGAACCAGCGGCCGCCGTTGGTGAGGAACAGGACCGCGGCGGTGAGGAGGAGCGCCGCGATCGCGGCGACCGACCAGGCGAGGACGGTCTCGGAGCGGCTGACCGCACGTCCGCCGAGGAGCGGCCGCGGGAGGGTCCCGCTGAGCGGGATGGCCGAGGTGAGGCTCATGTGCTGCTCCGTCCTGGTCGGTGGTGGTCAAGGGGAATGGCGACGCTCGACCGTAGGGGGGTCGGTCGAGCGTCGCCGGTCTGAGGTTGGTCGGATCAGGCGGTGAAGGTCCAGGTCATCGGCACCGAGGCGGCGAGGCCCTGGTAGGTGTTGCCGGCCGAGGAGTCGAGGGTGACCGCGAAGTTGAAGGGGACGCTCGCACCGGCGGCGGGAGCGGTGGGCAGCGTGATCGCGGCGCCGCCCTTGAAGCTGGCGAGGGTGCCGGAGAAGACGGTGGTGGAGCCGGAGGTGACCACGAGGTTCATCTTCGCGCAGAGGTCGGTCGCGGTGCCGTTCGACGTGCCGTTGGCGCTCTGCGTGCAGGTGGCGCCCGGGGTCAGCGTGAAGGTGCTGGCGGCGGCGGTACCGGTGTTCTTGATGGTGATCGGGGTGTTGACCGTGTTGCCCGGGGTCATCGTCGTGCTGCCACCGAACTTGTTGATGGTCGAGCAGGTCGCGGCGTTGGTCGAGACCGAGCCGCCGTCGGTGCTGAGGCAGGTGACGGACGCGTTGGCGTTCTGCTCCTGCATGATCAACGTGCCGCTGGCGGCGGTGTTGCTGCTGTTGGTGATGCTCGCGGCGAACCCGGAGAGGGTGCCGGTGAGCGAGAGGGAGAGGAGCACGGCGGCGAAGATGCCCGCGAGGAGCGCCACGGGTGCGAAACGGATGCGCTTCAGCGGGGAGGTGCGGAGCTGGTTGGACACGGGGTACCTCGATGTTCGTGGATGGTCTCTTTCGCAATCTCCGTTCGGCCGATTGCTCAATGATTAAGATAGTCATCGGTTCAACAACATGGAACCGCCGCAAGGCCCCCAGAGCGGGGGACACCGCGGACGGGAGGCGCATCGACGCCCGGCGCACCGGTAATCTCCCGCAACGAGAGAGATCTGGAGACCAGCCCGTGAGTGAGCAGGACGAGCACGACGCGACGGACCTGACGGCCGCGTTCGACGCCGTCGTCCGCGCCAACGCGAGCCTGGTCGCGCAGCTCAGCGCCCGCGCCGGCGTGCACGAGAGTGGTCTCCGCGCCCTCGTGCTCATCAGTGACACCGGCTACTCCACCCCCACCGAGGTCGCCGGGTTCCTCGGGTTGACCTCAGGCGCGGTGACGAACATGGTCGACCGGCTGTCCGCCGCAGGGCTGCTCGAGCGCACACCGAACCCGTCCGACCGGCGCGGGTCGCTGCTGCGTCTGCGGCCCGCCGGCGAGGACGTCGTCGCGGACTACCGGGAGCGCTACGCCGCCATGCTGCGCGCGGTCGACTCCGGCCACCGCGGGGACCTGCACGCGGTCCTCAACGACCTGGCGACCGGCCTGTTCCAGCAGGCCGCGACCGCCGACCCGGCGACACCGGCCTCCGCGAGCTGAACGAACGACGCCTGCGCCAGCAGGGCCTGGTTCGACCCCGCGCGGGTGTTCGCGCCCGGGTCGGCGCTGTCGCCGGTGGAGCACGTGGCGACGACCTTGCCGTTGACGATGAGCGGCCCGCCCGAGTCGCCGTGGTTCGAGGCCCCCGAGACGCCCGTCACGTGCTGGGCCCGGCCTCCGAACGCGTCGGTGCTCGCCTCGGTCAGGGACACGGACGCCTCAGCCCCGCAACGGCGGCGACGCCGCCACACCGTGCTCGTCCGCGAACCCGGCCACCAGGTCACGCATCGCGTCCTCGGCACTGTGCCGTGCCTCCCAACCGAGCACCTCGCGCGCCCGGTCGGTGCGCATGATCGGCACGCCGGCCGCGATGTCCACCCAGCCGGCATCGGTGGGCTGCAGGCGCAGCCGCCAGGTCAGCGTGACGAGCCCGCGGACCAGGCCGAGTGGCACGCGGACCGCTCCGAGCATCCCGAACACCCGCGCCATCCGCGGCGGAGTGAGCACGGGTGTGGCGGCGATGTTGAACGCTCCCCGGGCCTTCCGGTCGATCGCCCGCCAGTACGCGTCGGCGAGGTCGTCGGCATGGACGGCCTGGAACACGAACGGGTACGGCAGCGGCAGCACGGCCCAGCGGATCCAGCGGACGATCCGCATCGGCACGAGGTGCCCGAGGAAGAGGCCACGGATCTCGGCTGCGGCGTCGCGCTGGAACACCAGGCCGGGACGCAGTCGGGTCACGACGACGTCCGGGTGCTCGCGCTCGAAGACGTCCATCGCGCGCTCGTTCTCGGCCTTGTGGATCGAGTAGGTGGCGGTCGGGATGCCGTCGGCGGGCCAGGTCTCGTCCACCGGGGTGCGCTTGCCGTCGGCGTCGACCCCGCGGTAGGCGCCGACCGAGGACGCGACGACGACCTGCGGCACGCCCGCGGCCGCGACGGCGGCCAGGACGTTCGCGGTGCCGGTCACGTCGGTGCGGTGCTGGGCCGGGATGTCGTGCGTCGGCTGCAGCGCCCACGCCAGGTGGACGACGGCGTCGGCGCCGCGGAAGACCGCCGTCAGCCGGTCGATCGCGTCCGGGGCGCCGACGTCGACGGTGTGCCAGAGCGCGCTGTCGTACGGCTGGGCGCGCAGGTCCGGCCGTCGGCGCGCGACCCCGACGACGTCGGCGCCGGCGTCCCGGAAGCGGCGGAGCAGCGCGGTCCCGACGTTCCCGGTGGCGCCGACGACGACGATCCTGGTCATGCCGCGGCCGGGGTACCTGCGGGCAGTGCGGGGTCGAGGACGACCTTGATGCAGTCGTCCTCCTTCTTCTGGAAGACCTCGTACATGTGCGGGGCGTCCTCGAGCGAGACCCGGTGGGTCGTCAGGTCGAGGGTGCCGAGCGGGTCGGACGGGTCCTCGACGAGCGGCATGATGTCGTCGATCCAACGCTTCACGTTGCACTGGCCTTCGCGGATGGTGATCTGCTTGTCGAACAGCGTCATCATCGGCATCGGATCGGCCATGCCGCCGTAGACACCGCTCAGCGAGACGGTGCCGCCGCGACGGACCAGGTCGATCGCGGTGTGCACGGCGTCCAGGCGGTCGACACCGGCGGTCTCGATGGCCTTCTGCGCGAGCTTGTCGGGCAGCAGGCCGGCGGCGCGCTGGGCGAACCCGGCGACGGGGTTGCCGTGCGCCTCCATGCCGACTCCGTCGACGACGGCGTCCGGGCCACGGCCGTCGGTCAGGTCGACGAGCTCGGCGACGAGGTCCTTCGACAGGTCGAACGTCTCGATGTCGTACTTCGCCGCGAGGTCACGACGGACCTGCTCCGGCTCGACGGCGAGCACGCGGTAGCCCAGGTGCTTGCCGATGCGGGCGGCGAACTGCCCCACCGGGCCGAGTCCGAGGACCGCGAGCGTGCCGCCCTCGGGGACGTCGGCGTACTGCACGGCCTGCCACGCGGTCGGCAGGATGTCGCTCAGGAACAGCCACTGGTCGTCGGCACCGGTGTCGGGCACCTTGATGGGACCGTAGTCGGCGTGCGGCACACGCAGGTACTCGGCCTGACCACCGGGGACCTGGCCGTACATCTTGGTGTAGCCGAAGAGGGCGGCTCCGCTGCCGTACGCGGTCACCTGGGTGGTCTCGCACTGGGACTGCAGCCCACGCTGGCACATGTAGCAGTGCCCGCAGGAGATGTTGAAGGGGACGACGACACGGTCGCCGACCGCGAGGTTCGTGACGGCCGAGCCGACCTCCTCCACGATTCCCATCGGCTCGTGGCCGAGGACGTCACCCTTGTCGATGTACGGGCCGAGGACGCGGTACAGGTGCAGGTCGGAGCCGCAGATCGCCGTGGAGGTGATCCGGACGATCGCGTCCGTCGGCTCCTGGATGGTCGGGTCGGGAACGGTCTCGAGGGACACCTTCTCGGTGCCCTGCCAGGTCAGTGCGCGCATGCGTGCGCTCCTCTCGTCGCGGTCGCGGCCGGACGGGAGGCCCGGCACGCGTCGTCCCATCGGTACGCCTCCGCCTCGCGGAGCCTCCCAGCGTGGGCCGGTCAGCGCACCGGGTCGGAGGCGACGGGTGCGGCGGGCGCGGGGCGCGCCTCCCGGACGTCTGCGGCCACCTGGTCGTCGCGTGCGGTGCGCTCGTCGCGGGCACGCTCCCCGGCGACCACGACACCGAGCGCGACGGCGTACAGCACCGCACCGATCCAGAGTGCTGCCGAGGCGGACGGCACCTGGTCGGCGGGGATGTCCGGCACCCCGGCCGCGGCCATCAGCGCGGACTCGGCGCAGAGCACGGCGGTCGAGAGCACCAGGACGGTCACCCGCAGCCAGCGCGGGCTGCGACGGATGCCGGCCGAGACTCCGACCACGCTCGCGGTCAGGAGCAGTCCGGCGAGCAGGAACCCGATCATCACGACCGAGTGCAGGGCCGGGTCGCGGGTCGAGTCGGCCGCAGTGGTGCCGGTGTAGAGCAGCCAGGACCCGCCGACGGCCAGGACCGCGGCGACCACCGGGAACGCGAGTGCCCGCGTCAGCGGGTTGCCGGCCAGGCGACCGAGGCGCTGCAGCGGGACGGGTTCGAGCGTGCGGCGGGCGAGTGTCACCGGCGAGCCGAGGACCAGCAGCACCGGGGCGACCATGCCGATGACGACGTGGCCGAGGACGTGTGTGGTGAGGTCGTGCCCACCGGCGTGGCCGAGCGGCCCGACGAGCACCGCGGCGACGGCCAGCAGTCCGGCGATCCAGGAGACCGTCCGTGCCGGGGGCCAGGCGGCGTGCCCGCGGCGCCGCTGTCCGGACGACCCGACGATGTACACCGCACCCGCCACGGTGAGGGCGATGAGGGTGAAGGTCCCGAGCGTGCCGCCGTGAGAGTGCACTGATGAGCTCCTGTCGTCGTCCGACCATCCTGTCGGAGACCGGTACGCGGTGTTCGGCGCGACGGGGTCCCGCGACTGGTCAGCCGCGCAATCGGTCCCGTTCTCCCGGCGGCAGGTGTTCGGTCGCGGTCTCGAGGGCCGCGCGGCTGAGGAACCGGCCCTGCCGCTCGAGGAACGCGACGAGCTCGACCTCGGACGCCCGCTTGCCGACCTCGCGCAGCACCCGGCCGAGGGCCGACTGCACGACGTCGCCGCGCTCCCGGACGAGGCGACCGACCACGGCGAGCGGGACCTCGGCGTCGCCCTGCTTCGCGAACGCCAGGGTCGCCACGACCGCGGCCCGACGGACGAGCGCCACGTCGGACTTCGCGAGGGCGAACAGCGGCCCGGTCGAGCCGCCGAGCAGCGGGGTGCCGACCAGGTCCTCGGCGGCCAGGTCGACCAGTACCGGGTCGTCGAGCCGCTCGGCCCGCAGCGCGGACAGGTACTCGTCGGTCAGGTCCGGATCCGGGCCGCGGTGCTCGGCCTGCCGCTCGCGGGCGGCCTGCAGGAGCAGCACCACGGCGACGAGGCGGCCGCCCGGGTCCTCGCTCCAGAGCAGCGCCGACCGCTCCCCCGGGTCCAGGTCCGCGAAGCGTCGGGCGACCCGGCGTGCGGCGCCGACGTCCCCCGGCGTCCGGGCGAACGCGACGAGGACGTCCTCGGCGGTGGGACGTGACATCCCCTCCACCCTACGGCCGGGGTGCGGCACGCCGGCCGGTCGTCAGCGGAACGCGAGGATCGTCAGCGGGTCCTTGAGCGTCCCGTTGACCCGGGTCTCGACGTGCACGTGTGGGCCGGTGGACTGCCCGGTGTTGCCGGACTTGCCGAGCTGTGTGCTCAGCGAGACGACCTGGTCCTTGCTGACCGCGATCGAGCTCATGTGCGCCGTCAGCACCGTGGTCAGGCCGTAGGTCACGACGACGTAGTTGCCGTAGCTGGCGTTGTTGCGGACCACCGTCGTCACCCGCCCGGTCCCCGAGGCGTACACCGGGGTACCGATCTTCACCGGCGAGTCGGTGCCCTGGTGGTAGCGCGGCACGTGGCCTGCGCCGCGGTCGTCGCCGTAGCGACCGGTGATCGTCGTGCCGGCGACCGGCCACTGCAGTCCGGTGACCTTCTTCGTCGACCAGGAACGGGTGTCCGCCTTCCCGTAGAGGACGACGTTGCCGTCGAGCTGCACCAGCAGCGCTCCGCCGCCCTTGCGCGAGGTGTTCGAGGCCCAGAGCGCCGTCCCGCCGCCCTTCGGGTAGACGACGAGGTTGCCGTCGGTCTGCACCGCGGCGGTCGCGCCGGGGTGCCGGAAGGTCTTCGACGACCAGGCCGCGGCGCCGTTCACGTACTGGACGAGGTTGCCGTCGGTCTGCATCGTGAAGGTCTGGTCACGACCGGCACCGGAGCGCAGCACCGTGCCGGGCAGGATCGTCGTCCCGGCCGGCACCCGGTTCTGGAACGTCTGCAGCTTCCAGGTGGTCGCGTTCGCCGTGTTCAGCAGGAGGAGGGTGCCGTCGCCGTTCACGCCCAGGCTCTTCGTCGGGGAGCTCTTCGGGCCCCACTGCGCCAGCAGCTTGCCGTTCTTGATGATCGACAGCGGTCCCTCCTTCTGGACGACCGCGGCGGCGCCGGACTGGTTCGAGGTGTTCGACGCCCAGAGCACCACGTTCCCGATGCCGTACTCGACGAGGTTGCCGTCACCCTGCATGACCAGGCGGAACTGCCCGTTCGGCGAGGTCACCTGGTCGCCGGCCCGGAGCCAGGTGCCCGCCGGGGCGGTGCCGGTGTAGGTGGTCGCTGCGTGCGCCGGTGCGGCGACCGCGACGAGTCCCGCGGCCGCGATCGCGACAGCGGTGACGGCCGCGGCGAAGCGTGCTCGTGCCCTGATCATGTGGTGGTCGTCCCTGCTCGTGGTGAGGCCCACCGCGGGCGGCCGAGCGCCAGCGCGGTGCGTGTCCGGTGTCGAGGCGTCCCTGTACGACTCGACGGTCAAGGTTCGCAGGCGGAACCGATCAGGGCCATCCCCCGGTCCGGGGGCGTTGCGCGACGCGTGTCCGTGTGCTCGCGGCGTTCCGGGGACAGGATGGGACCCATGCCCGCTCAGCCGAACCCCGCCTTCGTCCGTCCGGGCGCGGAACGCACCCGTCCGGACCTGCAGGGCACGTTCGGGATGACGGCCTCGACGCACTGGCTCGCCACGGCGTCCGCCCAGTCGGTCCTGGAGCGCGGCGGCAACGCCTTCGACGCGGTGGTCGCGGGCGCGTTCGTCCTGCACGTGGTCGAGCCACACCTCAACGGCCCGGGCGGGGACCTGACCGCGGTGTACGCGACCGCGGAGGACCCGACCCCCGTGGTCCTCGTCGGCCAGGGTCCGGCTCCGGCCGGGGCGACCCCGGAGCACTTCCGCACCGAGGGGCTCGACCTGGTCCCCGGCGCCGGCGCCCTCGCCGCGGCCGTGCCGGGAGCGGTCGACGCCTGGCTCCTGCTGCTCCGCGACCACGGCACCTGGGAGCTCGCGGACGTGCTCGCCCCCGCCACCGGCTACGCCCGCGACGGCCACCCGGTGAGCGCCGGCGTGGTCCGCACGATCACGGCGGTCGCGGACCTGTTCCGCGACCACTGGCCCACCTCCGCCGAGCGGTGGCTGACGGGAGGCGCGCCTCCCGTCACCGGGGACCTGGTGCGGAACGAGGCGCTCGCCTCGGTGTTCGACCGGCTGGTCGCGGCCGGCGCGGACACGGACGGCAGCGGGGCGGACGGTGGACGGGCCTCCCGGATCGACGCCGCCCGCCGGGAGTGGGCCGAGGGGTTCGTCGCGACGACGATCGACGCCTTCGTCCGGCAGCCGCACCGGCACTCGTCCGGCACCGACCACGCCGGCGTCCTCCGGGCCGGGGACCTGGCCGCGTTCCGGGCGACCACCGAACCGGCGACGACCGCGGAGTTCCGCGGCCACACCATCGCGAAGACCGGGCCGTGGGGGCAGGGGCCGGCGCTCCTGCAGACCCTGCGGATGCTCGAGCCGCTGGACGACGAGCGCCTGGACCCGTCGACCGAGCTCGGCGCCCACACGGTGGTCGAGGCGTTGAAGCTCGCCCTCGCCGACCGCGAGGCGTTCTACGGCGACGGCACGGTCCCGCTCGACGTCCTGCTCGCCGACGCCACCGTCGCTGCACGTCGGGCGCTCATCGCGGACACCGCCTCGGCCGAGTTCCGCCCGGGCGACGTGCCGGGCGTCGACCCGGTCCTGCCGCCGCTCCGCACCTCGTACGACGTGACCGGCGCGGCCGGGGTCGGGGAGCCCACCGTGCCCGGCGCCCGGCGTGGACCGGTCGACGCGCGCGCGGAGGTCCCGGTCGAGGACCGCGGCGAACCGTTCGTCGCGCCCGACGGCGACACCCGCGGTGACACCTGCCACATCGACGTCGTGGACCGCTGGGGCAACATCGTCAGCGCCACGCCCTCCGGCGGCTGGCTGCAGTCGTCGCCGACGATCCCCGAGCTCGGCTTCTGCCTGGGCACGCGGCTGCAGATGACCTGGCTCGAGGAGGGCACCGCGTCGACCCTGCGCCCCGGCGAGCGCCCGCGCACCACACTCACCCCGACGCTCGTCCTGCGCGACGGCGTGCCGGTCATGGCGCTCGGTTCCCCCGGCGGCACCAGCAGGACCAGTGGCAGCTGCTGTTCCTGCTCCGCTGGATCGTCGGCGGGTACACGCCGCAGCAGGCCATCGACGCCCCGGCCCTGCACACGACGTCGTTCCCGGGGTCGTTCTGGCCGCGGACGTGGGAGCCGGCGGGCCTGGTCGTCGAGGACCGGCTCGGCGACACGGTGATCGCCGGACTGGAGGCCCGTGGTCACGTCGTCACGCGCGCGGGCGACTGGAGCCTGGGCCGGCTCACGTGCGTCACCCGGGATCCGGAGACCGGGGTGGTCGGTGCGGCCGCGAACCCGCGAGGCGCGCAGGGGTACGCGGCGGGGCGCTGAGCGCGCTCGCGGTGCCGCCGGTCAGGCGGCCGCGACGGCTTCCGTGTCCGTGTCCGCGATGCGAAAGGGTGACTCCTGGGGCCGCGGTACCGGAGCGGCCGGGACCGCGAGCCTGCGTCTTCCCCGGGAACCGGTTGCGAGAACGATCGTTCTCCGATTGACTCGGCACCGAGGGTCGCACCCGGCCCACACACCCGAACGAAAGGAGCGGCCATGCCCACACGCACCGCACGCACCGCCTGGAACGGCGGCCTCAACGACGGTTCCGGCCAGGTCGAACTCTCCAGCTCGAAGGTCGGCACCTACGACGTGTCCTTCCCGAAGCGCGCCGCTGACGATGCCGGCGGCACGACCAGCCCCGAAGAGCTCATCGCCGCAGCGCACTCGTCCTGCTACGCCATGCAGTTCTCGGCGATCCTCGGCGAGGCCGGCGGCACCGTCGAGTCCCTCGACGTCAAGGCCGACGTCTCGCTCGGTCCGGACTCGGCCGGCGGCTTCAAGCTCACCGGCATCGTCCTCACCGTGCACGGCGAGGTCACCGGCATCGACGAGGCGACCTTCCTCAAGGCCGCCGACGAGGCCAAGGCGACCTGCCCGGTCAGCAAGGCCCTCACCGGTGTCGACATCGAACTGCACGCCACGTTCGAGCAGTAACACCGAGCCACGCGCTGACGGGAGGCTGCCCACCGGACCGGTGGGCAGCCTCCCGTCAGTCGTGCACAGGCACCAGGGCTGCGCACGAGGACGGCGGGCGACCGGCCTGGGTGAACCAGATCGTCACCCGACTCCGGCGGCGACCCGCGCGGCCGCAGCCGCCCCGCGCAGGAGACGGTTCCTAGCTCGCGTCCGAGACCGCGCTGGAAACGGCGGTCGGGGCGTCGTACTCGCCGTCCGGGATCGCACGGAGCGCCTCGAGCACGTCGTCGGGGGCGTTCTCCTTCTCGGCGGTCGACACGACGTCGTCCTTCGAGGCGGGGTAGTCGATGCCGCTCAGGTACTTCTGGATCTGGATGGGGTTCGGTGCTGCCACGATCGTTCCTTCCGTTGGGCTTCCCGGCGTACCCGGGCTCCCCTCGGCGACGACCCAGCGGATGCGGTCGGCGGCCAGCACGGACGGCACGAGCCGGCCCGCGCCTCCCGTCAGACCGACCAGGTCTCGTCGTCGGACCAGGACACGTCGCCCCAGGTCGACAGACGTCGCTGCGCGGTCGCCTCGTACCGTTCCATCCAGCCGCGCTCGAGACGGGCGACGGCACGGTCGAACGCCGCGACCAGGTCCAGGTCACTGCGCAGGAGGGCCTGCAGCTGCAGCCCCTCGTACAGTGCGATGAGCTGCTCGGCCCCGCGGCGGGGGTCCATGGTGTGCGGGGCGCGGCCGACCGCGATGTCGTGCTCCAACCCGCGCTTCACCTGCGAGAAGAACAGCTGGTACCGCGAGCGCAGGTACGTCGACATGGCGTGCTCGGGGTTGCCGGCGACGCTGAGCAGGGCGACGAGCAGGCGCATCAGGGCCGGGTCGTCCGCGTTCGAGGCGACGATCGCACGGAGCAGCTCGACCGTGCTGCCGTTGCCGACCTCGCGCGTGACCTCGTCCATCCGGGCACCGTTCCAGCGGTCGACCGCGGCCAGGACGAGTCCGTCCCACGACGGGAAGTGCTGCTGGAGCTCGTACGTCGAGACGTCCAGCCGCTCGGCGACGTGCTCGACGCGTGCCTCGTGGAAGGGCACGTCACGGAGCAGGTCGACCGTGGCACCCACGATCCTGATCCGCAGGTGCAGGGTGGCCGCAGCCGCAGCGGCAGCCACCGTGTCGGCGCTGGTGTCCTCGAGCATCGTGCCCTCCGTGTCCGGGACTCGCGGTCAGGTCGTGGCCGTCGCGTCCGGGGGTGCGGACGTCCTGTCCGCATGACGATCCTGGCGTAGATCACGGGTGACGCGCATCCCCGGTACGGGGGTCGGCAACATGGGGGACAAGCGACGGCGCTCAGCGGCCACTGCCTGGGCGTGTCCGATGCCGGGTGTGTGACGATGCCGGGATGTCTCCGAACGACTCCACCGCACAGGGCCTGGCCACCATGGCGTCCGCCGGGTTCGAGTTCGCGAGCACCCCGGAGCAGGTGGCGCACGACGTCCGCACCATGTGGGAGCACCTCGGTCGCCCCGAGGGTGCGTTCGAGGCCGCCGCCCAGGCGATCGCCGTCCTGCCGCAACGGCCCGAGGTCCCGGTTGCCCTGCAGGCCCGACGCCGGGAGTTCGAGCAGGCCGTCGGCATCAACCCCGTCGAGGTCGAGTTGGCCGCCGCCCTCGCGGCGCGCGAACTGCTCGAGTCGATGGCGCGCACCTGCGGGACGCGCTGACCGGACCGTACGACGGACGGGAGGCCCGTGGCTACGCAGCCACGGGCCTCCCGTCCGGTCCGGCGTCACCGCGTGGGTGCGCATCCGGCGTCACCGCCGGTGTGACGACTACGGCGTCGGCATGCCACCGTCGACGTGCAGCGTCTCGCCCACGACGAAGGACGACTCGCCGCTGGCGAGGAACACGTAGGCCGGCGCGAGCTCGGCGGGCTGGCCCCAGCGGCCGAGGTAGGTCTCCTCGCCCACCGACGGCAGGTCCTCGGCGGGCTGTCCGCCTGCCGGCTGCAGCGGCGTCCAGATCGGACCCGGTGCGACGGCGTTGACGCGGATGCCCTTCGGCGCGAGCTGTGCGGCGAGGCCCTTCGCGAGGTTGTTCACGGTCGCCTTCGTCGCGGCGTAGTGCACGAGGTTCGGCGACGGCGCGTAGGCCTGGATCGACGTCGTGTTGATGATCGTCGAGCCCGGCGCGAGGTGCGGCACGGCGGCCTTCGTGATGCGGAACGTCGCGTACACGTTGGTCTTGAAGGTCTCGTCGAACTCCTCGTCGGAGATGTCCGTGATCGCGTCGACGTTCTGCTGCTTGCCGGCGTTGTTCACCAGGATGTCGAGCCCGCCGAGCTGCTCCACCGCGGAGGCGACGAGCTCCTCGCAGAACGCGAGCGAGGTGATGTCACCCGGGAGCGCGACGGCCTTGCGACCCGCGGCCTCGATGAGGGCGATGATGCGGTCGGCGTCCTCCTGCTCCTCGGGGAGGTAGCCGATGGCGACGTCGGCACCCTCACGGGCGTAGGCGATGGCGACGGCCGCGCCGATGCCCGAGTCGCCGCCGGTGATGAGCGCCTTACGGCCCTCGAGGCGGCCGGAGCCCCGGTAGGTGTCCTCGCCGTGGTCGGCGGGGACGTTCTCCGCCATCTCGGCGTCGGTGCCGGCACCCTTGAGGTACTGCTCGTCCGGCTTCTTGTCGGCGTAGAGCTTCGTCGGGTCCTGCATGGTGTACTGGTCGATCCGCTGGTCCGTCATGCGTGCGACGCTACGCACCGGGTCACCCGCTGCCGTTCAGGGGGCCGTCCCCCGCCGCGCAGTCCGGCTGATGCTGCGTGGACCGGTCCGGACGACCGCTCAGACCGGTCGGTAGACCGCGATCGGCGGGGCGTCCTCGCCCTGGTCCTCGGCATCGCCGGTGCGGGCCCAGGTCCGGCCGTCGTGGTCGATCGTCGACGGCAGGTCGCCGTGGACGATCATCCGCACAGCCGGTTCGTCGCCGTCGATCAGGTCGACGCCGTGCGCCACGCTGTCTCCGCTACTGTCCACCACGTACTCCGCCATGGGGCCGACGCTACCCGGGGCGACCCCGTACCGGCCCCGGACCCGCGTTCCGGGAATGTCACGGTCCGGTGACGGTGCGGAACCGTTTCGGTAACACCTGTCGCCCGCTGCAGGAGGTGCGGCTACGGTCGAGCGAGTGACTCCCAGGACCGTGTTGACGATCAGCGCCGTGGCGCTCGCCCTCGTGGTGGGCAACGGCGCTGCGGTCGACCACTGGTCCGGCCAGGACGCCGACCGTGCCGCGGCCGCTGAGCCCAGTGGGTCGGCGACCCGCACGGCCGATCCAGTGCCCACGTGGCGCCCGGTGTCCGCCGCTGCCCTGAAGTCCGTCGACGCGGTCGAGCTCCGCGCCGAGTCGATCGTCCTCCGTGCCGACGACCGCACCGTCACCACCGTCTCCATGCGGGACGCCAAGCACACCGTCGGGGTACTCAACCGCATCCTCGGCACCCCCGCCCGGACGCAGACCGCCGTCGGCGACGCCGGCCGGTGCGTCCCGGCCAGCACGACCTCGACGTGGGGCGGTGCGATCCGCGTCGCCGCCCTGTCCCAGCCCGGCAGGGCCGGCAACCGGGTCGAGGTCCGGGTGCTCCGCGACCACGTCCGGTCCCGTCTCGGCGCCGTCATCGAGCTCTCCGGCCCGCACGGGGTCCGGGTCGGCGACGACGTCTCCCAGCAGATCGACGACGCGTCGAAGAGCGAGCGTGAGTCGCTCGGGTCGGACGACGCCCAGGCGTGGCAGCTGCTGCTCGAGCGCGGCTGGTCCGACGACGACGAACGCTCGGGCCACGGCGCCAACGGGGTCTCGGTCCTGACCGACGAATCCACCGTCACCGTGATCGGCTCGCCGATGCCGATCCGCCCCGCCCGCGGCTGCTGAGTCTCAGACCCGGATCGTCGCGATCACCGGGAAGTGGTCGCTCGCGAACCAGGTCTCCGGCCCGTCGTGGTCGATCTGCACCCGATCGACTCCGGCGACGTCACGCGTGAACACCCAGTCGATGCGCTCCTCGGTCGCCACCGGAGGCTGCCAGTCGTTGTAGGACGCCGTGTGGTCGTCCGGGTCCCCCGCCACCGTCCATGCGTCGGTGTACCCGGCGTCCGCGAACACCTGCGAGGCCGCACCGGACCCCGCCGGCTCGTTGCAGTCCCCCGCGAAGAGCACCGGACCGTCGACCACGGACAGTCGCTGCACGATGAGCGATGCGCTGAGTCGGCGGACCTCGTCGCCGTGCGGGCCCTGCTCGTGGTCCATGTGGGTCGTCAGCAGGGTGAAGGCAGGGCCCTCGGCATCGAGGAACCGCGCGTGGTTCGCGATCCGCGGGTACAGGCTGTCCCAGGTGTTCGAGACGGGCTCGTCGGGGGTGTCCGACAGCCAGAACGAGCCGGACTCGACGGGCCGGAACCGGTCGCGTCGGTAGAACACTGCGGCGTGCTCGCCCGCGGTGCCGCCCTCGCGCCCCTGGCCGACGGCGTCGTGGTCCGGCAGGCCCGCGCGGAGGGCGTCCATCTGGTGGTCGAAGGCCTCCTGCACGCAGAGCAGGTCAGGATCGTGACGGCGGATGACGTCGAGGACCACCGGCAGTCGGGCAGGCCAGTCGTGCACCGGGTCCGGGTTCTTGATGTTGTAGGTCATGAGGGTGATCGGGCGTGCGGTGCTGGTCACCCGTCGAACCTACCCGCGCGGCCCCCGGAGCCTCCGCTGCCTTCGCCTGCCGGACCGACCAGCGTCCGCCGGAGCGTCAGCACGCCGTCGCGGGCCCGGGACTTCGCCGTGCCGGTGGGGACGCCGAGCACCCGACCGAGCTCGGGCCCGGTCAGGTCGGCCAGGTAGCGGAGGGCCACCGCGTGGCGCTGTCGCTCCGGCAGCGCCTCGAGCGCCCGACGCAGGGCCATCCGGTCGAGCACCGACTCGGCGCGGTCGAGAGCACCGTGGTCGACGTCCTCGTGGTCGCGGATCCCCACGCGCCGGTCCCGGTCGCGGTCCGCCTGGGCCTTCCGGACCCGGTCGACCGCCCGCCGGGTCGCGATGGTCCGGATCCAGGCGATCGCCGGGTGTGCCGGGTCGTACCGCGGTGCGAGTCGCCAGACCTCGAGCATCACGTCCTGCGTGACGTCCTCGGCCAGCCAGTCGTCGCGCAGCTGCCGACGGACGACCTGCAGCACGAGCGGTCGGAACCGTTCGTCGATCCGGCGGAAGGCCTCCCGGTCCCCCGCGGCGACCCGCAGCAGCAGCGCGCGTTCCTCGTCCCGTCGTCGGCGCAACTCCTCGTCCACACCGTGCAATGTGACATGCCAGTCTGGACAGCAGCGGGACGACCCGGCACGTCACGCCGCTCAGTTGATGCAGACGCCCTCTTGGCCGTACTCGTGCACGGCGGTCGACGACGGGCTCGGCTCCGTGGCCTCCTTCGTCGGCTTCGGGGCCGTGGCCTCCTTCGACGGCTCGGCGGGGGCAGGTGTCTCGGTACCCGGCTGCGCGGCCGCCTGCGGGGTCTTGCCGTCCGTGCCGAGCACCAGGGTGACCCCCTGCACGGCGGTGCTCTGGACCGGCACCGCGCCGGGCACGACGGCGACCAGTGCCTTGGCCTGCGCCTCCATGCCGGCCGGGTACTGCACCATCGTCGCCGCCGTCGTGGCCGAGGAACCGGGGGCACCGACCTGGAAGCCCCGGCCGGCGAGGACCGTCGAGGCGGCCGCCGCGGCACCGGTGACACCGCTGCCGTTCGAGACCGTCACCGTGACGGAGCCGGCGGCAGCCGCCGTCGCCGTCGTGTACGCCGGCGGTTCCCCGACGAGCCCCTGGACGAACGCGGGCATGCCGGCGGTGTCGACCTCGACGATCGACAGCGCCGAACCGTTCGGGTAGATGGTCGGGGTGCCGAGGATCGGGATGGTCGCCGACTTGATGTTCGACGGGCGCAGGTTGCTCATCTGCCGCGCCAGGGTCAGCATGTCGAGCCCCTGGTCGGTCTCCACCGAGCTGCCGATCGCGTCGATGATGTTCGTGGTCTTCACCGGGTTCAGCAGGGTGCCGGCGGACAGGATCTTCCGCGCCTCCTGCGACAGGAAGTACTGCTGCCGGACCTGACGGTCCAGGTCGCCGTTCGGCAGACCGTGGCGCTGCCGGACGAACGACAGGGCCTGCGAGGCGTCGAGCTCCGAGACACCGGCCGGCAGGTCCACGCCCGAGTAGTCGTCCTGGACGGCCTGGTTCAGGCAGACGTTCACCGGCCCGAGTTGCTTGACGATCTCGTAGAACCCGAGCAGCGAGACACGGACGTAGTGGTCGATCGTCAGCCCGCTGAGGCCCTGGATGGTCGCGATGAGCTTCTTCGCACCGCCGGTGTCGCCGCCGCCGTTCATGGTGCCGTACGAGAACGCGCTGTTGAGCTTGCCCTTGCCGACGCCCGGGATGTCGACGTACGAGTCACGTGGGAACGAGATCATCGTCGCGCTCCGACCGTCCGCGGCGATGTGCAGCACGATCATCGTGTCGGTGTTCGTCGCCCCACCGTCGGACTGGGTGTTGAGCTCCGCCATCTCCTCCGGCGTCGCGTTGTCCGGCCGGTGGTCGTCGCCGACCAGCAGGATGTTCATCGCTCGGCCGTCGACGTCGTCCTTCGCGGGCGGTGCACTGCCGATGGCGTCGACCTTCGTGACGCTGCTGGCCAGGCGGTTGTACGCGTACGCGGCGTACCCGCCGCTCAGCAGCACGGCCATGGTGAGGACCCCGGCGAGCGCGGGGAAGACGACTCCCCAGTGGCGCTTGCGGCGTCCGTGGCGGGGCGGCACGGCGCGATCGGCCCGGCGCGGCCTGGTCTCCTCGGGTGCGTTCGTCACGGGGAGAACCATAACCGTGGAGCGCACGGATGACATGGATTCCGCCTGGACGACCTGTACGCACCGGCCGGGAGGCCCGGAGGCGGGCCGGCGCACCCGCCGCCGTCCACCCATGGATGCCCCGTACTGTCGGTCGGGTGTTCCTGACCGTCGCCGCCGTCTGCTGCGCCGCCGTGGCGGTGCCTCTGCTGGTGAACGGCGTCCGGGCCTTCCGACGGGGTGCGCGGAGCCTGACCCGCCTCCTCGCGCTGGTCGCCGGCCTCGCCGTCCTGGCGCTCGGGGTCCTCGTCGCGGTGCTCGCGGCGGTCGGCACGACGGTGAGCACCGCCCTGCTCGTCCTGGTGCTGGCGCTGGCGGGCTACCTGGCACTGGTGTTCCTCGTCTTCCTCGGCGCCGCCCTGACCTACGGCCACGTCCGGGTCACGGAGGAGGCCGAATCGCTCGTCGTCCTCGGCTGCGGGCTCGTGCACGGCGCGGTCTCGCCGATGCTGCGTTCGCGGTTGGACCGGACGCTCGAGGTGTTCCACCGGTCCGTCGCCGCTGGCCGCACCCCGATCGTGGTGCCCTCCGGCGGACAGGGTGACGACGAGGACCGCACCGAAGCCGACGCGATGGCGGAGTACCTCGTCGCCCACGGTGTGCCGGCGGAGCTCGTGCGCCGCGAGACCCGGTCGACGAACACCCGCGAGAACCTCCGCTTCTCGCACGAGGTCCTGCGCGACGCCGGGGTCGACGGCCGGACGCTCGTCGTCACGAACGACTACCACGTGATGCGCACGGCGATGACGGCGCGTCGTACGGGCTTGGACGCCCGGGTGCTCGGGGCGCCGACCGCGCGGCAGTCGGTGCCGAGCGCGTTCCTCCGCGAGTTCGCGGCCGTGCTCGTGATGCACGGCTGGTGGCACCTCGGAGCGCTGGCCGCGATCGTGGTGCTGTGGGGCGCGGGGCTGGCGACGGGGATGCTGCCGGCCTGACGCGCCAGGGGCTCAGTCGCGTCCGGGCAGCAGGTGCACGGCCTCCATGGCGAGCTCGGCGGCGATCGGGTCACCAGCGCGCACGGCGTCGCGGAGGTCCGCGATGTGGGGCGTGACGGCCTCGACGGGGACGACCTCGGCGATCTCGGGCACGCGGAGCTTGTAGGACAGGCCGTCGGTCGTCGACCGGCACAGCTGCGCGAGCGAGGCGTTGCCGCATGCGTCGGCCCACATCGCGTAGACGTCGGCGCCGTCGTGCGCCAGCGCGGCCTGCTCACCCTCGCCCAGACGGGTGAGCACCTGGTCGAGCGTCGCCACGACCTCGCGGCGCTCGGCGTGGGTGAAGCGCGGGACCGCCAGCCGCACCACGCCGCCGTAGATCACGCCGAGCGTCTGGTACGCGTCGAGCACTTCGGCCGCCGTCGGTGCCGCGACCCGGGTGTACCGGTTCGGCGCCATCTCGATGAGCCCGGCGCGGGCCAGTTCGGCGAGCGCTTCACGGATCGGGGTGCGGGAGACACCGAGCCAGGCGATCAGGTCGTCGTCGTTCAGGCGCTCACCGGGCTCCAGCGTGCCGTCCATGATCGCGTCGCGGATCTTGTCCTGGACGGTGTCGCGGAGGAGCTTGCGCTCGGCGGCGGGCTGCGTGGCGGGAACGGGCATGCGGTCAGCGTGTCACATGTCACGCGGTCGGCGCGAGAGGCGCGACGGCCACCAGGCCCGGCGGCCGAGGTCGAGGACGAGCGCCGGGACGAGCAGCGAGCGGACCACCACGGTGTCGAGCAGCACGCCGAACGCGACGACGAAGGCCATCTGCACGAGGAAGAGGATCGGGATCACGCCGAGGGCCGCGAAGGTGGCCGCGAGCACCACGCCGGCGGACGTGATCACCCCGCCGGTGGCCCCGAGCCCGCGCAGCACGCCCTCGCGGGGACCGTGCCGGAGGGTCTCCTCGCGCACCCGGGTCATGAGGAAGATGTTGTAGTCCACGCCGAGCGCCACCAGGAACACGAACGAGAACAGCGGTACCGACGGGTCCGCGCCGGGGAAGTGGAACAGGTGGTCGAAGACGAGCGCGCCGACGCCGAGCGCGGCCGCGAAGGACACGATGACGCTGCCGATGAGGACGAGCGGCGTGACGATGCTCCGGAGCAGCAGCATGAGGATGAGCAGGATCACCGCGAGCACGACGGGGATGATGAGCGTCCGGTCGCGGATGCCGGTGTCGTCGGTGTCGATCGCCGTCGCGGTCACCCCGCCGACACGGGCGCCCGGGTCGACGCGCTCGACCGCGGTGCGGAGTTCGCGGACGGTCCGCTCGGCCGCGCCGGAGTCCGCCGGGTCGGCGAGGGTCGCCTCGAGGAGCACCTGACCCCGCGACACGGTGGGGTCGGCGGCCGGGGCTCCGGGCGTCGTGCTCGTGGTGGCGCCCGCGCCGACCGTCGTGGTGCCGGAGGGCGAGTCCTCGGCCGCCGCGGTGACGCCGTCGACCCCGTCCACACCCGTGACCGCGTCGGCGAGCTCGTCGATCCGGTCGGCGTCGCCGAGCACGAGGGCGGGGCTGCCGGAACCGCCGGGGAAGTGGTCGGCCAGCACGGTCTGACCATCGCGCGCCTGCGACTGCCCGATCACCAGCTCGCTCTGCGGCACCCCGTCCGCCCGGAGGCCGAGCAGGCCCGTGCCCATCGCCAGGAGGCCCACGGTGCACACGATCCAGACCGTCCGGGAGCGCCGGCCGACGAGCCGGCCGACGCGGGCCCAGAGCCCCCGGGCATCCGGGCCGGTGAGGACCGGGTGGGCGCTGCCGAACGTCGGCCTGAGCGGCCAGAACGCGGCCCGGCGGAAGCAGAGGAGCAGCGCGGGCAGCAGGGTGAGGGCGGCGAGCACGCTGAACGCGATGCCGATCGCGGCCACCGGGCCGAGCGCCTTGTTCGAGTTGAGGTCCGAGAGCAGCAGGCACAGCACGCCGACGATGACCGTGCCGCCCGAGGCGATGACCGGCTCGAGGCTGCCGCGGAGCGCGGCCCTGGTGGCGTCCCATCCGGCCCGGTGGTCGCGGAGGGCCTCGCGGTACCGGGACGTGTAGAGGAGCGCGTAGTCGGTCGCGGCGCCGATCACCAGGATCGAGAGGATGCCCTGCACCTGCCCGTTCACGGTGACGACGCCGGCCTTCGCGAGTGCCCAGACGACGAGGATCGACGCGGTCAGGGCGAACACGGCGGTGGCGAGCACCAGGAACGGCAGCAGCGGCGAGCGGTAGACGACGATCAGGATGACGAGCACCGCGATCAGCGCGACCCCGAGCAGCAGGCCGTCGATGCCGGCGAACGCCTCGGTCAGGTCGGCGGTGAAGCCCGCCGGGCCGGTGACGTACCCGCGCAGCCCGTCCGGCAGGGCGTCGTCCACGTCCGCACGGATGGCGGCGACCGCGTCCCCGGTCTCGGCGGAGGCGGTCAGCGTGGCGACGATCTCGACGGCGCCGCCGTCCTCGCTCGGGATGACCGGGCTGACCTGGTCGACGTCGTCCCGGTCGCCGAGGGCGTCTGCGATGCGGCCGGCAGCGGCGGTGTCGGCCGCCGTCAGGCCGCCGTCCCGCTCGAACACGATGACGGCCGGCGCCCCGCCGGCGTCCCGGAAGTCGCTGCTGCGGTCCTGCACCGCGGTGGCGTCGGCCGAGGCCGGCAGGAACGAGGTCTGGTCGTTCGTGGAGACCTCGGAGATGCGACCGAAGAAGGGGCCGCCGACCGAGGCGACGACGAGCCAGACGAGGACGACGAGCGCGGGGACCACGATGCGGAGGGAGCGGGACACGTCGGCGAGCGTACACCGATCGTCAGCATGCTGATCACTTTTGCGCTGCACCAGTCACGTCGTCAGCCCCACCGTAGACTCGGACCATGGAGGACCAGTCTGCGCAGTGGCCGATCGGACGCCTGCTCGCCGCCGCTTCCCGCGCGGTGGAACGGGAGTGGGACGAGCGCCTCCGGGCCATCGGACTGCAGCACGCCGCCCTCATCGCACTCGACATCGCCCTGCGGAACGGCCCGACCGGCGCCGACGTCATAGCCCGAACCGCCCGGGTACAGCCGCAGACGATGTCCCGCACCCTCGAACGACTCGAACGCGACGGGATGATCGAGCGCAGCCCGCACCCGGAGGACGGCCGCCGGCGACTCGTGACCGTCACCGATCACGGGCGGGAGATGTGGGACACCGCGCGGCACATCGAGCGCGACGTCCTGCCGGACGACCCGGAGCTCCGGGCCCGCCTCGGGGTCATCCTCGCCAACTCGAGGAGTGCGCCTCCCGCACGGTGACACTTGCGTCTGATATGCAGGATGTGACACGCTGGAAGGGTCGGCATCAGGGCCGACCTGATGCCAGGGAGCCCGCATGTCCGGCCGCCGCGCCGCCCGATCCGCACGTTCCGCACGACGCCGACGGCCGTTCCTCGTCGCCCTCGTCGTGACGGTCGGCTCGCTCACCGCAGTCGCCGCGGTGCTCGCCGTCGTCGCCGCGACGTTCATCGGCGGCCTCGCGCAGCGGTACGACGCCGGCCGGACCGTGCTCGAGGACCCCTTCCCCGGTGGCACACGCCCGTCCGAGCACGGCGACGCGGTCGACGTCCTGCTCATCGGTTCGGACTCGCGTGCACACGAGGACCCTGACGGTGACCGCGTCTCCGGCAGACGATCCGACACACTGATGCTCGCGCACATCCCGGCCGATCGGCAGGACATCACCCTCCTGTCCATCCTCCGCGACACCTGGGTCGACGTCCCGGGCCACGGCGAGGCGAAGATCAACGCCGCCTACGCCTGGGGAGGCGCCCCACTCACCGTGCAGACCGTCGAGCAGCTCCTCGATGTCCGGATCGACCACGTCGCCGAGATCGACTTCGCCGGGTTCGCCGGCATGACCGACGCACTGGGTGGTGTCACCGTCGACTCGTCGACCGCGTTCGACGCCCGGGGGCACCACTTCACGGTCGGCCCGAACCACCTGGACGGCGCCGCGGCCCTCGCCTTCGTCCGGGAGCGCTCCGCCTTCGCCGACGCCGACCGCACCAGGGCGCGGAACCAGCAGGCGTTCATGCGGGCCCTCGTCCAGCGGGTCCTGTCCGAGGACACCCTGACGAGCCCGGGCAGGATCCGGCAGTTCGTGTCCTCGACCAGCGAGTACCTCTCCGTGGACCCCGGTCTGGACTTCTCGGCACTCGTCCGACTCGGGTGGTCGCTCCGGGACTTCCGCGCGGGTGACCTGGCCACCACGACACTGCCGTCGGCCGGCGGCGGCACGAGTGACGACGGTCAGTCGTACGTGCGGGTCGACCGTTCCGCCGTCTCCAGTCTGTCGATCGCGCTGCGCTCCGACGACCTCTCGGGCTGGCTCGCGACGCACCCGTCCGGATGACCTGCGCCTCCGGGGGTCCCACGACCCACAGACGGCCCATGACTCCGGGTGCCCCCTCCGCCCGGACGACGGAACGCCCCACGACCGAGGTCGTGGGGCGCTTCCGATCGGCGCGAGACGCTGAGCGTCAGGCCGGGAGCTGCAGGGTCTGTCCCGCGTAGATGAGGTTCGCGTCGTCCACGGTCGACGTGTTCGCCGCCCAGAGCTGCTTCCAGCCACCTTCGACGCCGAGCTTCGTCGCGATGGTGTCGAGCGTGTCGCCCGAGACCACCTTGTACGTCTTGCCGCTGGTCGGCACGGCGGCGGGCTTGGTCGCGGTCGCCGACGGTGCCGGCGTGCTCGCGACGGCCTTCGGGGCCGCCGCCTGCGGTGCCGGCGCAGCCTGACGAGCCGGTGCCGCCGGGGCAGCAGCCTGCGGAGCCGGAGCCGGTGCCGGAGCCGCCTGCTGGGCGACCGGGGCGGGGGCCGCGCCGGTCGTGCCGCTCAGGCCGAGCTTCGCGGAGCACGCGGGCCAGGCGCCCCAGCCCTGCGAGGCGAGGACGTTCTCGGCCACGGCGATCTGCGTCGCGCGGCTCGCACCGGCCGGGCTGCCGGTGCCACCGTTGGCGGCCCAGGTGCTCTGCGAGAACTGCAGTCCGCCGTAGTAGCCGTTGCCGGTGTTCGTGGCCCAGTTGCCACTGGACTCGCAGGCTGCCAGGGCGTCCCAGGTCGAGCCGTCGGCCGCACTGGCCGGTGCCGCTGCGAGACCGACGCCCGTGGCGGCGATGCCGGCGAAGGCGAGTCCGCCGACGAGGGCGCGGGTTCGGGTGTGGTTCTTCATGTCGTTGCTCCACCGGGGTCGCATCGTCGTTCCCGACGCCGGCTGCCCACCCCGACCGATCGCGGTCAGTCTGATGGTGTCACCGGGGGCAGCCTCCGCGCCGGCGTCACGGTGGGCCACCATAGGAAATCCATGCTCGTTATCAAACCGAGACCAACGGTTCTACCCAGTAGTGCTATGTACCCCGTGCTGACCCTGTGCGCGCCGATCCCCATGGGCACGGCGATCGCGTGTACCCGGGTACACGACCTTCCGAATTCCCTGGCAATCGCGGATCCGGGCGACCGGGGACGGTCGGGAGGCCCGTGGCGGCACCGCGGGCCGCCTCCCGTCCGTCAGCCCCGCGAGAGCAGCGTGACGGCCTCGAGGTGCCCCGTCTGCGGGAACATGTCGAGCACGCGCACCCGTCGCAGGCGGAACGACGGCATCACCGCGAGGTCGCGTGCGAGCGTCACGGGGTTGCAACTGGAGTAGACGACGTGCCGGACCTCGGACGTCTCCAACCACCCGGCGAGCTCGGCGCCGATGCCGCGTCGGGGCGGGTTGACGACGACGAGTTCGGGGGTGGTGCCGGGCCGGGCGCGCAGGGCGTGGGCGGTCGCGTCGTCGGCGGCGAAGCGGACGTCGGTCAGGCCGGCCTCGCGGGCGGACTGCTTGGCGGACACGATCGCCTCACGACTGGTCTCGATGCCGGTGACCGCGCGACCCGGGCGTGCTGCGTGCAGGGCGAACCCGCCGACACCGCAGTACAGGTCCCACATCGAGGCCGGACCGACCTCGTCGATCCACTCCGACGCCTGCGCGTACAGCTGGGTCGCGACGGTGGTGTTCGTCTGGAAGAAGCTCTGCGGGCGCAGGTGCATCGTCACCGGCCCGAGGCGCATCGGCAGGGTCTGCTGCTCGGTGAGGACGACCTCCCGGTCCCCCTCGGTCACGGCCTTGTGCTCGGGCAGCAGGTTCGCGGTGACGACGACGGCCTGCGGCAGGACCCGGTGGAGGTCGCCGAGCCGGTCCCGCAGGCGTGGCAGCTGCCCCTCGCTCCGGAGGACGAACCGGACCATCAGCTCGCCGTCCGGCGACTCGGTGACGAGCACGTACTTCAACTCGCCGCGGCGCTGTCGGACGTCGTACGGCATCAGTCCGGCGGAGGAGATGAAGTCGGCCAGGACCGGGAGCGCCCGCTGGATGCCCGGCGTGCAGATGCCGCAGTGCCGCAGGTCGACCCCGCGCTGCCGCTCGTCGAGGATCCCGACGGTGGGTTGCTGCGCGGTGCCGCCGACGACCATCTTCGCCTTGTTGCGGTAGCCGGACTCGGGGCTGGTGATCGCCGGGAGCCACTCGACCGTCCCCGGGCCACCCGCGGCGTCGACGGCGTCGTGCAGGAGTTCACGGGTGCGGAGCTCCTTGTCGAGGACCTGGTCTCCGTATGGCTGACCCATCAGGGTGCACGACCGGCAGACCCCGCGGTCGAAGTAGTCGCACTGCATGGCCGAGTCAGGATACGTCAGCGGCGGGCAGCGTCCCGGGTGGTCGTCCGGATGCGGTGCACCGAGGTCGTCGCGGTGACGAAGAGGTCGCGGCCGTCGTCGCCGCCGAAGCACAGGTTCGCGACGACCTCGGGCACCGGGACGGTGCCGATCCGGGTGCCGTCCGGCGTGTACACGAACACCCCGACCGCGGCGGAGGTCCAGATCCGGCCGTCCTCGTCGACGCGGAGACCGTCCGGCACACCCTCACCCGGTGCGAAGCGCACCAGGTCGCGGCCGTTCTTCACCCGCACCCCGGGCACCCCGGACGCCCTCGGAGCGTCGGTGACGACGTCGTAGGCGCGGATCACCGGGCGGTCGCCGTCCGAGCTCGCCACGTACAGGACCCGCTCGTCGGGTGAGAACGCGAGCCCGTTCGGTTCGTCGACGTCGAGGACGACCGGGCGCAGGTCCTCGCCGACCGGGCCGCAGCGGAACACCCAGTGGTCGCCGTACTCCCGCTCCCCGGGGTGGCCTTCGCGCGGCTGCGTGATGCCGTAGGCCGGGTCGGTGAACCAGACGCTGCCGTCGCGGGCGACGACGACGTCGTTCGGGGAGTTGTACGCGACCGCACCCCATCGCGCCGTGATCGCTGTGACGACGCCGTCCCGGTCACGCTCGACGCGCCGGCGTCCGTGCGAGCACTGCACCACCGAACCGTCGGGGTCGAGGGTCCGGCCGTTGGTGAACTCGACCCCGTCGGCGTACACCGACACCGTGCCGTCCGTGGCGGACCACTGCAGGATGCGGTCTCCGGGGATGTCCGACCACCGGAGCGTGCGGGTGGCCGGGATCCAGCACGGCCCCTCGGCCCACGTGCTGCCGGTGTGCAGGGTCTCGAGCGCGGTGGGGTCGGGGACGAGGTCGGTGAGGCTCGGCACGGGTTCTCCTTCGAACGGTGCGACCACGCTAGTGCGCGCGCACCCCGGGGTGCCGGCGACCCCGACGGATCAGACCGCCGCGGCTGCCGCGGCTGCCGCGCTCCGTCGCCGCAGGGCCTTCTCGACCGCGGAGATGCCGAACCCGAGCAGGATCGACGCCACGACCGCCAGCACGGTCACGAGGAACGGCTGGTCCCGACTCCAGTGCCCGGTCGCCGCAGCGATCCCGACGCAGTAGGCGGCCCAGACGACGTCGGCGAGCGCGCAGCTGAGCAGGAAGCGCCGGACGTCCAGACCGCTGTCGGCGCCGACGAGGTTCGTGGTGAGGCGGCCCATCGGGATGAACCTCCCGAGGACGGCGATGCGACCGGGGGCGGCACGGTAGCGCTCGTCGATGGCCTCCCGCGCCTTCCTGACCTTCGGCCGCGCGAACCAGGACTTCGAGCCGAGGTCGACCGATCGGGCCAGCTGGTAGAGCGCGAGGTCGCCGAGCACCATGCCGATCGTGGCCGCGACGATCAGCAGCAGCACGGGCAGGAGTCCGCCGTCACCGCCGACCAGGAGCGTGCCGATCGCGACGACCATCGCCTGGCTCGGCAGGAAGACCGCGATGCTGCCGACGGCGAGCACCAGGCCGACGACCAGGAACGCCCACGGGGTGCCGACGAGCTGCAGCACCACCTGTTCTGCTGCGTCCACCGGTCACCCTCCACGGCACGAGTCGGACGCACCGCTGTCGATCATCCCAGGTCCTGCGCCGGACCGCGCGCGCTCAGCGCTGTGACACCGGGGAGAGCACGAGCTCGTCGATCCGCACGTGTGCCGGGGCGGACAGCACGAACCCGACGGCCCGGCCGACGTCCTCGGGCATGAGCATCACGGCGCGTGCCGCGGCGTCCGGCACGCTCGGGCGCTGGTCGAGGAAGTCCGTCGCGACGTCCCCCGGGCAGAGGTGTGTGGCCCGGACGCCGTGATGCGCCGCGTCGACGACCTGCACCACCGCGGTCAGGTTCGTGTCGATCACAGCCCGGAGGTCGGTCATCGACTGGTCGTCCCACCGCCGCCGTGGGGAGTTCAGCCCGGCCGACAGGACGAGCCCGTCGATCCGACCGTGCCGTCCGAGGAGGGTGTCGCGGGCCGTGGTGACGGCGTCCGGGTCGGTGGCGTCGAGGGGCAGGACGTCCGCGGTGCCGCCCGCGGCGCGGATGCCGGCGGCGACCGTGTCGAGACGGTCGGTGCGACGCCCGCTGAGGACGAGCCTCCAGCCCGACCGTGCCGCCACCTGCGCGACCGCGGCCCCCATGCCGCTGCCGCCGCCCGTGACCCACAGGACGCGGTCGTCCGTCGCCGGCTGGTCCGTCGTGCGCTGGTCTGCCGTGCCGTCGTCCGTCATGGGTGGGACAGTAGACGCGTCGGCGTCGACGGACGCCCCGAAGGAGCGACCGATGCACCTCGACCTCAGCGACCGAGTGGTGGTCGTCACCGGCGCCGCCCGCGGGATCGGCCGGACCATCGCGGAGCGGTTCCGCCTCGAGGGCGCGCACGTGGTCGCGCTCGACCTGGCGGTGGCGCTCGCGGACCGCGCGGCGGACGACCAGCCGGGAGGCCCGCCCAGCGTCCCGGACGCCGCCCACCCGCTCGAGGTGCTCGCCTGCGACGTCACCGACCCGGAGTCGGTGCGCGACGCCGTGGACGAGGTGGTGGCCCGGCACGGCACCGTCGACGTCCTCGTCAACAACGCAGGGATCAACGTCGAGGGGCGGGTGGTGGACCTGGAGTGGGACGCCTGGCGACGGTGCATGGACGTGAACCTCGGCGGCACCTTCCTCATGAGCCAGGCGGTGGCGCCCGTCATGCAGCGGGCGGGGCGCGGCCGGATCGTCAACGCGGCGTCGTTCGCGGCGATCGTGCCGAGCGTGGGGAGCGCGGCCTACGCGGCGTCGAAGGCGGCCGTCGTGCAGTTCACCCGGGTCCTCGCGTCCGAGCTGGGGCCGTGGGGCATCACCGTCAACGCGTACGCGCCGGGCATGGTGCCGACCGCGATGAACGGCTTCGCGACCATGCCGGCCGCCGTACAGGACCGGCTGCTCGACACGCTCTCGATCCGGCGGTGGGAGACGCCGGACGACGTGGCGGACGTGCTGCTCTTCCTGGCGAGCGACCTGGCGGGGTACGTCACGGGGACGCTGCTCGACGTGTCGGGCGGCAAGCTCGCGACCCAGATCCCGTCGCGGGCGTACGAGGGCTGAGCCGGACCCGGGCGGTCGCCTCCGCGAGCGGGCGGAGTCGGAGGCAGTCTGGACCACCGTGACGGACCCTGTCCGGTCGCACAGGATCTGCGCATGCGGCTCTCCGTAGGCTGTGAGGTGCCAAGAGAGCCGGACTGCAGCCCGACCCCCGAGGAGGTGCCCCTGTGTTCACCGTCCTCATCGCGTTCGGCGTCATCGCACTCGTCGTCCCCGCACTCACTCCCCTGCTGGGGCGTCGCGTCTTCTTCGTCGCCGCCCTCGCTCCCACCGCGGCCGCGGTCCTCACGCTGACCCAGACCGCTCCGGCACTCGGCGACGGCCTCATGGAACGCGTGCGCTGGATCCCACAGCTCGCGCTCGACCTGGCGTTCCGGGTGGACGCCCTGTCGTGGGTGCTCGCCCTCGTGGTCAGCGTGGTCGGCGCGCTCGTGCTCGTCTACTGCGCCTCGTACTTCTCCGACGACGAGCCCGGGCTCGGCCGGTTCGCCGGCGTCCTCACCGCCTTCGCCGGGTCGATGTACGGCCTGGTGATCGCGGACGACGTCATCGTGCTCTTCGTCCTGTGGGAGGCCACGACGGTCTTCTCCTACCTGCTCATCGGGCACGATTCCGTGAAGCGGGCCAGCCGGGCCGCGGCCATGCAGGCCCTCGTCGTCACCACGGCCGGTGGGCTCGCGATGCTCGCCGGCCTCGTCGTGATCTCGGTCGCCGCCGGCACCACGTCACTGTCCGGGATCATCACCACTCCCCCGACCGGCACCGCCGTCTCGGTGTCCGTCATGCTCGTCCTGGTCGGTGCGCTGACGAAGTCGGCGATCGTGCCGTTCCACTTCTGGCTGCCCGCCGCGATGGCCGCGCCGACCCCGGTCAGCGCCTACCTGCACGCCGCCGCGATGGTGAAGGCCGGCATCTACCTGGTCGCCCGGCTGGCCCCGGCCTTCGCGCTGCTCGACGGCTGGCGCGAGACGATCACGGTGCTCGGGGTGCTCGGCATGCTCGTCGGCGGGTACCGGGCGCTCCGGCAGACCGACCTCAAGCTGCTGCTCGCGTACGGCACGGTCGCCCAGCTCGGGTTCCTGGTGCTCGCCGCCGGGTGGGGCGTACCGGAGATCGCCCTCGGTGGGGTGGTGCTGCTCGTCGCCCACGCCACGTTCAAGTCCACGCTGTTCCTGGTCGTCGGCACGGTCGACCACGTCGCCGGGACCCGGGACCTCTGGAAGCTCAGCGGTGTCGGACGCCGTCTGCCCGGGCTCGCCGCCGTCGCGGTGCTCGCGCTGGCGTCGATGGCCGGCATCCCGCCGTTCATCGGCTTCGTCGCGAAGGAGGTCGTGCTCGGCGGCTTCCTCGAGGAACTGCACGGAACCGACGCCGGGTGGGGCTGGGTCGCACTCGTCGGTGTCACGATCGGTTCGGTCCTGACCGTCGCCTACTCGTGCCGCTTCTTCTGGGGGACCTTCGCCCGCAAGTCCGGGGTCGCCCAGACCGACCCGCACGCGCCGCACGGGCTCTGGGTCGTTCCCACGGTGCTCGGCGTCGCGGGGCTCGTCCTCGGGCTCGCGACCCCGTTCGTCGCGCACGGCTTCGAGTCCGCCGCCACGGCCGCGCGGCACGGTACCGCCGAGGTCCCGCACCTGGCGCTCTGGCACGGGTTCGAGCCGGCGCTCGGCATCTCCGCCCTGACCCTGGTCGGCGGTGGCCTCCTGTTCCTGCTCCGCGCCCGGGTCGAGGCCGTGCAACACCGCCTGGCCGGCTCACCCTCGGCGTCCGCGAACTACCGACGGATGATGCGCGGGCTCGACCGGTTCGCGACCTGGCTGACCGCCAGCCTGCAGCGCGGTTCGCTGCCCTACTACCTGGCCGTGATCCTGTCGGTGTTCGTCGCCGGCGCCCTCGCCAACCTGGTCGTCGGAGGCCCCTGGGCCTTCCACATCCGGTTCGCCGACACCTGGGGCCAGCTGCCCGTCGTCGTCGTGATGGCGATGGCCGCGATCGCCGTCCTGGCCGCGAAGACCCGGTTCGCCGCAGCCGTCCTGGTCGGCGTGACCGGGTACGGCACCGCGATCCTGTTCCTGCTGCACGGCGCCGTCGACCTCGCGCTCACCCAGCTCGTCGTCGAGACCGTGACCCTGATCGCGTTCGTCCTCGTGCTGCGTCGCCTGCCCCCGCGCATCGGCACCGCCAACCCGTCGCGTTTCCGGGTGCTCCGGGCACTGTTCGCCGCCCTCGCCGGCCTGACCCTGGCGATCGTGGTCGTCGTCGCCGCGTCCGCCCGCACCGCCGAGCCGCTCTGGCCCGACCTGCCGGCGCTGACCAGCTCCTTCGGGCACGGCCTCAACGTCGTCAACGTCGCCCTCGTCGACCTGCGCGGCTGGGACACCCTGGGCGAGCTGACCGTCGTCGTGGCCGCGGCGACCGGTGTCGCGAGCCTGATCTTCGTGCGGTCGCGGGAAGACACCCTGCCGCGACTCCGGGACATGCCGGCCTCGGTCGCGAGCGGTGACGACCGGGCCGACGGCGAGCCGCGGGCCTGGCTGCCGACGAGCGCCGCGATCCCGACCGGACGCTCGGCACTGCTCGACATCGTCGTCCGCCTGCTGTTCCACGGGCTCGTCGTGCTGTCGGTCTACCTGCTCTTCGCCGGACACAACTCGGCCGGTGGTGGCTTCGCGGGCGGTCTCGTCGCCGGTGTCGCCCTCGCCGCCCGGTACCTGGCCGGGGGCCCGGCGGAACTCGGGGCCGCGGCACCGATCCGCGCCGGGCGACTGCTCGGCCTCGGGGTCGCCACGGCCGGCATCACCGCGATCACGCCGATGTTCTTCGGCAAGGACGCCCTGTACTCCGAGTTCTTCGAGGCCACCGTCCCGGTCCTCGGTCACGTCGAGTTCGTCACCGCCACGTTCTTCGACATCGGCGTGTACCTGGTCGTCGTCGGACTCGTGCTCGACGTGCTCCGCTCGCTCGGGGCCGAGGTCGACCGACAGCGCCTCGAGGACCGACGCGTCCCCACCGCCGACACCCAGGAGGGACCCGCATGACCGTCACCCTCGTCCTCGTCATCGCGATGGCCGTGCTGTTCTCGTGCGGCGTCTACCTGCTCCTCGAACGCTCCCTGACCCGGATGCTGCTCGGGTTCCTGCTCCTCGGCAACTCCCTGAACCTGCTGCTGCTGACGATGTCCGGCGCGGCCGGTGACCCGCCGATCGGCAAGTCCGCCGAGGGGATCACGGACCCGCTGCCCCAGGCGTTCGCCCTCACCGCGATCGTCATCACCTTCGCGGTCAGCGCGTTCCTGCTGGCCCTCATCCACCGCTCCTGGCGGCTGTCGCGTGCGGACGAGGTCGAGGTGGACGAGGCCGACGTCGCGATCCGCACCGACCGCGCCGACCCCGCCGACGACGACCCCGAGCTCGCCGAGGACGACAGCCCCCGACGGTACGACCCGAAGTCCCCCGAGGACGCGGACGACCCGCACGAAACGGCCCCACACGCGACCGAGAGCAGGCCCGCACCGTGACCTCCCTCGTCCCGCTCCTGGTCCTCGTCCCGCTCCTCGGCGCCGCCGTCGCCCTCGGACTCCTCCGCCACCAGCAGCTGCAGCGCGCCATCACGGTCGC
Organism: Curtobacterium sp. MCBD17_030; assembly: GCF_003224255.1. Taxonomy (NCBI): domain Bacteria; kingdom Bacillati; phylum Actinomycetota; class Actinomycetes; order Micrococcales; family Microbacteriaceae; genus Curtobacterium; species Curtobacterium sp. MCBD17_030. The sequence continues at coordinate 33,310 of NZ_QKLI01000009.1, forward strand.
GGTGCTCGTCATCGCGGTCGCGGTCGCCGTCACGCTCATGGTCCTGGTCGACCGGCACGGCACCATCGTCGTGCAGGTCGGCGGCTGGCAGGCCCCGTACGGCATCTCACTGGTCGTCGACCGGCTGAGCGCCCTGCTCCTGACGGTGTCGAGTTCGGTGCTGCTCGTCGTCCTGCTGTTCTCCATCGGGCAGGGCCTGGCCGACGACGACGAGGACGCCCCGGTCACGATCTTCTACCCGACCTACCTGGTGCTGGCGGCGGGTGTGCTCGACTCGTTCATCGCCGGCGACCTGTTCAACCTGTACGTGGCGTTCGAGATGCTCCTGGTGGCGAGCTACGTGCTCATCACCGTCGGCGGCAGTGTGCAGCGGGTCCGCGCCGGAACCACCTACATCGTGACGAGCCTGATCGCGTCGTCGATCTTCCTCGCCGCCATCGGCCTGGTCTACGGCGCGACCGGCACCGTGAACGTCGCTCAGATCAGCGAGCGGATGGCCGACCTGCCGGAGCACGTGCAACTGCTGCTGCACACGATGCTGCTCATCGGGTTCGGCATCAAGGCGGCCGTGTTCCCACTGGCGTTCTGGCTGCCGGATTCGTACCCGACCGCCCCCGCACCGGTCACCGCGGTGTTCGCGGGTCTGCTCACGAAGGTCGGCATCTACGCGATCATCCGACTCGAGACGATCATCTTCCCGAGACCCCAACTGAACTCGGTCCTGCTCGTGGTGGCGGTGCTGACGATGGTGGTCGGGGTGCTCGGCGCGGTGTCGCAGACCGACGTGAAACGACTGCTGTCCTTCACGCTCATCAGCCACATCGGCTTCATGGTGATGGGCATCGGCCTCGGGTCGGTGGCCGGCACCGCCGCGGCGGTCTTCTACACGGTGCACCACATCGTCGTGCAGACCACCCTGTTCCTCGTCTCCGGCCTCATGGAGCGGGTCGGCGGCACGACCTCGACGCGCTCCCTCGGCGGCCTCCTCAAGGCGGCGCCCCTGCTCGCCGCGCTGTACCTGATCCCGGCGTTCAACCTCGGCGGCATCCCGCCGTTCTCCGGCTTCATCGGCAAGCTCGGTCTGTTCCGGGCCGCGGCCGAGGACGGCTCGCCACTCGCGTACGTGACGATCGGCGCCGGGGTCGTGACGAGCCTCCTGACCCTGTACGCGCTGATGCGCGTCTGGGATGCGGCCTTCTGGCGCCCCGAGCCCGCCGCCGAGGCCGCCGCCCCGCACGCCAGTGTCGCCGAGCCGCACGAGCACCTGCGTGCGCCGGAACCCGCGCCGGTCACGGTCCCCGAGACGGAGACCGAGGGCCGGACAGGAGGCCCGTCCGACACCGGTGCGTCGGCTGCGGTCGTCCGCGCCCCGGCCGGCGACGGCTCGGTCGCGACGCTCGACGACCCGACGCGGTCGGACGCCCACGACCACGGCGACGCACCGTCGACCGAGCACGCCCGGGCGAAGCTGCCACCGATGCTCGTCGTCGTGACCACCATCGCCGTCCTCGGGTCGGTCGCCCTCACCGTCCTCGCCGGGCCGCTCTACGGGTACGCGACCCGCGCCGCCGAGTCCCTCGAGTCGCCCGACCGCTACGTGCAGGCCGTGCTCGGGGGTGAGGCGCGATGACCGACGCCCGACGCTTCACGAACGCCCGCCGGATGGCGCTGGCGTGGCGCTACGACGTGCCGCTCGTCACCGGGCTCACGGTGCTGTGGGCGCTGCTCTGGGGGAACTGGACACCGCTCACGTTGCTCTGCGGCGTCGTCGTCGCGCTGCTCGTCACCCAGTCGCTGCCGCTGCCGCCGGTCCCGCTGTCGGCACGGTTCTCGATCGTGCACGTCGTCTGGTTCCTGCTCGTCTGGGCGGGGTACGTCGTGCTCGCGTCGTTCCGGGTCGCCTGGGTCGCGGTCCGGCCACGAGGGGTCCGGACGAGCTCGATCGTCCTCGTCCAACTGCACACCACGTCGGAGATGACCTTCACGCTGTCCACCATCGCGATCTCACTCGTCCCCGGCTCCTACGTCATCGACGAGGACCTGCGCCGCCGACGCCTGCTCCTCCACGTGCTCGACACCGAGCGCATCGAGCAGGTGGACGCCGCCCGACGTGAAGCGCACCGGATCGAGGCGCTCGTGATCCGTGCGATCGGCTCAGCGCAGGACGTCTCCGAGCTGTCCGAACCGCTGCCCGAGGTGGTCCGGTGAGCGCCGCCGTCGTCGTCATGGCGGTCGGGATCGCCCTGGTCCTGGCGTTGCTCGGCGCGACCCTGGTCCTCGCGGTCGGCCGGATCGTCCGCGGCCCCACCATCCTCGACCGGATGATCGGGTCCGACATGGTGCTCACCACCGTCCTGCTCGTGATCGCCGCGTCGATCGTCGTCCGCCAGGACGCGAGTGCCGTGCCGGTGCTCGTCGTGATCGCCGCGACGAGCGTCTTCGCGACCGTCGCCGTCGCGCGCGCGGTCACCCCGTCGACCGACCCGGACGACGAGGGCATGGACGCGACCACCCCGGAGCACGCCGTGCAGGCAGCAGACGGAGAGGCCGCGGTCGGCGGTCAGGACGAGCCCGATCACAGCGCGGGAGGGCAGCGATGACCGAGATGACGGACATGCTCCAGGCATTCCTCGACGACGCCGGCATCCGGGCGTGGATCGCCCTCGCGCTGCTGCTCGTCGGGGCTGCGCTGTCGCTCGGCGCGGCGATCGGCATCGTCCGGTTCCCCGACCCGCTGGTCCGACTGCACGCGATGTCGAAGCCGCAGGTCCTCGGTCTCGCCTGCTGCCTGGCGGCTGTCGTCGTCGCGGTGTCGACCTGGTCCGTGCTGTGGATGGTGATCCCGGCGATGGTGTTCCAGCTCGCACTCGTGCCGGTGTCGACGCACATGATCGCCCGCGCTGGACTGCGCTCGGGCGACTACCGGCACGAGGACCTGCTGGTCGACGACACCGAGACGTGACAGATCACGTCGAAGGCCTCCCGGCTCCCACTCGACGCGGTCCGTCCCACCCCCCGGATGGCCAGGGGGTCGATGCCCAGCCCGCACGCTGTTCCAGGACCCTCGCGATGAGTGTGATGAGGGGCATGACAACCACCACGGCAACCGCCCCTCCCCAGGTCGACAGCGACACCGCCCTCGCGCTGCTCGACGTCACACGCACACACGGCACCGGTGAAGCCAGTGTCACCGCACTGCGGAACGTCACCCTCGAACTGCCGAAGGGCACGTGGACCGCGATCATGGGCCCTTCCGGCTCGGGGAAGTCCACGCTCCTGCAGATCGCCGCCGGCCTCGACCGGGCCGATTCCGGTCGGGTGGTCCTCGGCGGGACGGACATCACCGAGGCAGACGACCACGAGCGCACGCTGTTGCGCCGGAACCGCATCGGCTTCGTGTTCCAGACGTTCAACCTCATCGCATCACTCACAGCCGAACAGAACGTCGCCCTGCCTCTGGAGTTGGCGGGACGACGCCCGTCGCGGCAGATGATCCGCGACGCTCTCACACGGGTCGGCCTCGGCGAGCGAGCGGGTCACCGGCCACGGGAGTTGTCCGGAGGTCAGCAGCAGCGTGTCGCGATCGCCCGTGCGATGATCACCGCACCCGAGGTCCTGTTCGCGGATGAGCCGACCGGTGCTCTCGACTCCGGTGCCGCGCGGGTGGTCCTCGCCATGATGCGTGAGATGACCGACGCGGGACAGACCATCCTGATGGTCACCCACGATCCTGCCGCTGCCGCTGCCGCTGACTCGACGGTGTTCCTCCGTGACGGGCGCTTGGTCGACTCCCTCGTGGGCGCCGACGCATCGGCGATCGCGAGCCGCCTCGTGTCCCTGGAGACGGGACGATGAACGGGATCGCGTTGCGAGGCTTCCGCGAGCGCTGGCAGACCTACGTCGGCGCGGTCGTGACCGTTGCGCTCGGTGTCGGACTCGTCCAGGCGTCCTTGCTGCTCCTGCTGTCCGTCCTCGGCATGCAGCCTCCTGCTGGCGCTGACGCGCTGACCCAGGCACGGTTCGACGGCAGCACCATCGTCGCGGTGACCGTGGTCTCGGTCACCCTGGGCTTCGCCGCATTCCTGGCTGTCTTCATCATCGCCTCCACGTTCGCCTTCTCGGTGGACGAGCGACGACGAGACCTCGCTCTCCTGCGGATCGTCGGTGCCGAGGTCGGGCAAGTGCGACGGATGCTCCGGGGCGAGGCACTCATCCTCGGTCTCCTGGGAGCCGCCATCGGTGTTCCGGCCGGCGTCGGGCTGATGCAGATCGAGACGCGCATGCTCGTCGATGCCGGGTTCGTGCCGCAGGGGTTCGCCCCGGTCTGGCAGGTGTGGATCGTCCCCGCGTCCGTGGCGTTCGGTGTCGGTCTCGCGTTCGCAGGAGTCACCGTCGCTGCACGCCGCGCCGCCCGTATCGAACCCTTGGACGCCGTCCGGGCGGTGGGTGCAGCAGCACGACCGATGACGAGAGCACGATGGACCGCAGGACTCGGGTTCTCCGCGGCGACCGTCGCCCTGGTGGTGCTGGCACCCGCCGGCGGCCTCGCAGGAGGGCAGGCGATGGCCATGTCCGCCGGCATCACCGCCGCCCTCGCGATCACGATGACGGCTCCCGCGCTCGTGCCGGTCGTGGCCACGATCCTCCCCCGCCCTCGCTCGGCCGTCGGTGTCCTCGCCTTCGCGAACCTCCGGGATGCCCGGAGCAGGTCAGCGTCCACGGCCACACCTCTCATCGTCCTGCTGGCGCTGGTCCTGAGCCAGCCGATCGCGATGTCGTCCTTCACCGACGCGGCGACCGCGCAGATCGCGCGCGGCACGCACGCCGACCTGGTGCTGGAGAGCAGCGGCTCGCTCGCGACAGACCCGGGGACGATCCCGGGGGTGGTGAGCGCGTCCACCGAGTGGACGGTGCCGGTGCGGATCCAGCCGTCCGGGTCATCGATCTCGGGCATGCCGGAAGACCTGGCGGGCACCGCCCTGCCGATCACGACCGAAGCCCTCGTGATGGACCCCGGGACGTTCGCCACCGCACATCCCGGAGCTCGGGAGGCACTCCAGGACCTCGGCCGTACCGCTGCTGCACCCGGACCTGGTGCCGCGGGGCTGGGGCTGGGAGATGCAGGAACGGTCAGCATCGGCGACCGTCACCTCGGGTCGGTCCGGTTCGGCACTCCGGTTCCAGCAGGCAGCGCTGGGCAGGTCGGGATCGTCGTACGACGGGACTTCGTGCCGGCGGACATCCTCGAGGCCAGCCCGGCCACCACCTTCGTGGAGATCCGGTCCGGAGCGGATCGTCGTGCAGTCAGTGCTGCGCTCGCTGACCTCGGCTCGGTGACCGACATGCGCACGTGGGTCACGGAAACCGGCTCCGCTGGTCAGGACCAGAACGCGCAGGTCCTGGTCGTCGTCATGGCCGTCGGTGCCCTGTACGCGGTCATCGGCATCCTCAACGCAGTCGCCATCGCCGCGTCAGGCCGACGCCAGGAGTTCGCGGTTGCGCGAGCGAGCGGCATGACCCGAGCCCAGGTCCTGACAGCGGCAGCTCTCGAGACGCTCCTGGTCGCCGGATCGGCCGTGGGCTTGGCCCTCACTGCGAGCGTGATGACGGTGTTCGCCGTGCTCATGGGAACAGCGCAGGCCACCGGAGCAGCGACGCTGGACATCCCGTGGCCACTCGTGATCGCGGCGGGTGCGGGAGGTCTCGTCCTGACCGGAGTCGCTGGGCTGGTCGCCGCGGCCGTCGCAACCCGGCAGCAGCCCGCCGCACTCCTGTCGGCGCGAGGATGAGTGCATGACGAACCGACCACAGCCGTACGTCAGCGAATGGCAGAGTGCACCCCGACGCGCCTGGTACCTCATCACGGCGCTCCCGGTCGACCTCGTCGGCTTCGTTGTCGTGGTACCGCTGCTGTGCCTGGGACTCGGACTGAGCATCGTGTGGGTCGGGCTGCCGCTGCTCGCGCAGACGGTCCGGCTCGGCGGGCTCCTGGGGACCGTCGCGCGCCGCCGCGCCGCACAGGTCGGCTCCGTTCCGAGTCCCCCGGACTGGACGATCGGCACCGCTTCCCCGCGGGGAGGAACCGCGACGGGGCCGTGGCTGCGCATCACCGCACCGCTCGGCGACACCCGGAACTGGGCGTACACGGCTCACACGCTGGCGACCTTCCCGCTGGCCGTCGCCACATGGGTGGCGACGGTCGCGTGGGGCGCCACCGCCATCGGTGCTGTCACGTTCCCCGCGTGGGGCGGGCTGGTCACCCAGCAGGACGACGTCTGGCTCGCACGGGTGGCTGCCGGCATCGGCGACAGCGGTCAGTGGACGGGGCTCGTCGTGCGCCCGGTCGTCATGGTCCTCTGGGGGCTCGCCCTCGTCGTGACGTTCCCCCTCGTCCTGCACGTCCTGACGGCGGCGCACCTACGCCTCGCCGCGCTCCTGCTCGGCGAACGGGAGAACGCCCGGCTCCTGCGCGGCGCCCAACGCGCCGAATCCGGTCGTCGTGCTGCCCTCCTGGCCGAGGACGCCTCACTCCGTCGACTGGAACGGGACATCCACGACGGCCCGCAGCAGCAACTCCTCCGACTGCAGTACGACCTCGCCATCGCCCTCCGCCGCCTCCCGGACGACACCCCTGCAGCGGAACGACTGGTCGCCGAGTCGCTCGAACGCGCGAAAGCGGTGCTCGAGACGATCCGGAACCTCTCGCGCGGACTCGCCCCACCGATCCTCCAAGACCGTGGTCTCGCAGCCGCGATCCGGTCCCTCGCGGACGACAGCGTGGTACCGACGACAGCCGAGGTCCGCCTCGACGACGCGGGCCCCGGTCTCGGGGCAATCGAGAGGAGCGCGTACGCGATCCTCTCCGAACTCGTCACCAACGTCGCCAAGCACGCCGATGCCAGGGCCGTGGAGCTCCGAGCAGTTGCAGGGTCGGACGGGAACCTCGAGCTCGAGGTCCGTGACGACGGCCACGGCGGCGCGCTGATGGACGAGGGGCACGGGCTCAGCGGCCTGCGTGCTCGCGTCGAAGGCCTGCAGGGAGCCCTCTCCATCAGCAGCCCTCCGGGAGGCCCGACCAAGGTCCTCGTCACGATCCCGATCCCGCAGGATGCCGACCCGGACGAGACCCCTACCCTGGCGTCGTGACCCTCGGACAAGAACCACCTCCCCACCAGTTGCGCCTCGTCCTCGCGGAAGACTCGCTCCTGCTCCGGGAAGGCACCGTCCGTCTGTTCGAAGAGGCCGGGTTCGCCGTTGCCGGCTCGTACGGGGACGCGGACAGCCTCCTCGCCGATCTCGGGACGGTCCGGCCCGACGTTGCCGTCCTCGACGTCCGGATGCCACCCACGTTCCGCGATGAAGGTCTCCGGGCTGCGGTACGGATCCGGACCGAGCACCCCGAGGTGGCCGTGTTGCTGCTCAGCCAGTACGCAGAACTGGATTACGCCCGGGAACTCCTCGCCACCGGAGAACACCACATCGGGTACCTCCTGAAGGACCGCATCTCCTCGATCGACGAACTCAAGGCGGACGTCGTCCGGGTCGCCCGTGGCGGTCTGGTCCTCGACCCACAGATCGTCCAGCGCCTCTTCACCCGACGCACCGATCCGATCGAACGCCTGACTCCGCGCGAACGGGACGTCCTCCGCCTCATCGCGGAGGGGCACACCAACCAGGCGATCGCGCATCGGCTCGGGCTCGCGATCGCCTCCGTCGAGAAGCACATCGGCTCCATCTTCGCCAAGCTGGATCTCGAGCCGACCCCCGACGGGCATCGTCGGGTGCTCGCCGTCCTCGCGTGGCTCCGAGCAGGAGGAGTGTGAACGAGGACGCCTCGAACGAGGTCACAGCGCTGCCCGAAGGGAATCCCGGATGACTCCACCGACCGAACGCTTCACGATCGTCCGCAGCAGCCGCAGCGACTGGCAGCAGTTCCGTGACCTACGCCTCCGGATGCTCGCGGACACGCCGCTCGCCTTCCTCGAGACCCTCGAGGGAGCTCAGCAGGTCGGTGACGACGAGTGGCGTCGACGTGCCGGCGGTGGAGCCGACAACGGAACGGCGTGGTTCGTCGCCGTCGACACGTCGACCGGCACGTGGGCCGGGATCATGGGCGGTCGCATCGAGAACGAAGCGCCCCTCCTGATCGGCGTCTTCGTGGATCCCGACTCACGAGGCCGGGACGTCGGCGTCACGGACGCGCTCCTCGACGCGGTGGAGGACTGGGCACGTGAGCGGGGCCAGCAGCTCTTCCTGCACGTGCACGAGGACAACCCGCGAGCCATCGGCTTCTACCGCCGTCGGGGATTCACGCCGACCGGTCGGCGATTGCCCTACCCGTTGCCGCCCGCCGGCGAGGAACTGGAGCTCGTGAAGAGTCTGCAGTGAACCGTGATGGACGGTCTCCGCGCCGATGCACATCGGACGGCCACCGGAGGCGTCGACCCTGAGCCGCACGTCCGACGATGGCGCCGCGGTCGTCAGCGCACCGCTTCCCGGCGGGACAGCACCAGGTTGGCGAAGCCCGCCAGCACGACGATCGCGGCCGAGATCGCCGGGAACGCCATCGCGGCCGGGGTGCCGGCACGCTCGGCGACCTCACCGACGACCGCACTCGCGATCGACTGCCCGACGATGACCGCCGAGCCGAGGATCGTCATGGTCGTCGCCGAACGGCCCACCGGCGACCGATCCGAGCCCAGGCTGTACTGGGTGACGAGGGTGGGGCCGATGCCGATCCCCATCACGGCGAGGACGATCCCGACCGCCAGCACGGAGTCCGCGGTGGCGAAGACGATCGCCGACCCGAGCAGCAGGACGCCGAAGAGCAGCCACCGCCAACCGAGCCGGAAGGCCCGCGGGAACGCCGCCGAGCCGAGCGCGAGCCCGGCCGAGCCGATGCCCATCAGGCCGTAGAGCAACCCGGCTCGCGACGACCCGCCGTGGTCGGCCATGAACGCGGTCAGCGCGGTCAGCGTCGACCCGAAGAAGAACCCGATGCCGAGGATGCCGACGACGACCACCACCAGTCGGGGCCGCAGGAGCTGCCGGGCCGGCGCCGGACGCGGGTCGGACGCATGCCCGAGGGTCAGGCGACCGGTCGGGTGCAGGGCGAACGCGGTGACGAACACGAACGTCAGGACCGAGGCACCGGCGACGGCGACCCACGGCGCGATGGCGCTCGCGAGGACGCCGACCAGGAACGGTCCGACGATGAAGACGGTCTCGTCCGCGGCGGACTCGTACGCCATGGTGCCGCTGAGGACCCGCTCGTGCCGCTTCGGTTCCATCCGGTTCCGGATGATGGCGACGAGCCGGGTGCGGGACATCGGCGCGACCTGCGGGGCGCTCGCGCCGATGAGGAACGACATCGCCAGGACGGCCAGGTCCGGGGCGCTGCTCTGGACGACGAACGGCAGCGCGCCGAGCAGGACCGCGTTGGCCAGGCCGACGGGCACGAGCACGGCGCGCTGCCCGTACTTGTCCGCGGCGGCGCCGACGAGCGGCCCGAACAACGCCGAGCCGATGCCGACCGAGGCCGAGTTGATGCCACCGAGGGCGACCGAGTCGCGCGCGGCGACGACGAGCGTCAGCACGCCGACGACCATCATCGCGAACGGCAGTCGCGCCACGAAGGCGATGGGGAAGTAGGACCGCCCGGCGAGGGCGATCAGGGAAGCGCCGGAGGAACGCGCCTGGAGCATGGTGGGGGTGTGCCTTCTCGGCCCACGTGTGGAGCGGACCCATCGGGTGCCGCCGCTGTCCGCCGGGGTGCCGGCGTCCGGTAGATACACGGTTGTTACTGGTTTGCCCGTCCACTGTACCTGCCGGACGGGAGGCTCACCCAGGGTCCGGCACCGAGCCTCCCGTCCGGCGCTCCTCCGTCAGAGCGAGCGCAGCCGTCAGCCGCGGCGGCCGGCGCGAGCCGCGAAGGCGTCGAGGGCGCGGAGGACATCGTCACTGCGGTAGACCCGCGAACGCAGCGAGTACTCGGACTTCGCCTGCAGCACGCCGGCCGCGATGAGGGTGTCGAGGGCCCGGTAGACGTTCACGGACGGCCCGAGCTCGACTCCCAGTGTCGCCGCGGTGACGACCGGCTGACGGGCGATCACCTCGAGGACGCGCCACACTGCGGAATCGCTCCGGGACCGGACCGTCTCCCGCCAGCGCTCACGCACCGCGTGCACCTCGTCCACCAGGACCGTGGCGTTGTGCACCGCTCGGAAGCACGCTTCGGCGGTGGCGAGGACGATCGCCTCGACGTCACCCGCGCGGTACGAGTCGAGGGCTGCGTGGTACCCAGCGGTGTTGGTCAACAGGCCGGCGGAGACGGGGATGGTCACGTTCCTCGTCAGTCCGGTTCCGCGGAACATCGCCTGCATCAGCGCCCGCCCGGTCCGGCCGTTGCCGTCGGTGAACGGGTGGATCGTTTCGAACTGCGCGTGCGCGACGGCGATCTGGACGAGCCGTGGTAGGTCGGACCGCCGCGCGAACCGCATGACGTCGTCGATCAGCGCCGGGATGCGGTCGGCTCGGGGCGCGACGAACTCCGCACCCCGCGGACTGTCCGCGGCCCGTCCGATCCAGACCGGTTCGTCCCGCCACGCTCCGGCGTCGTGGTGCGGGTCGCCATGGAGGAGCGCGGCGTGCATCGCGAGGACCGTCTCCGGCGTGAGTTCGTCCGCCAGGTCGAGCGCCGCCTGCATCGCACGCGTGTTGGCGACGATCTGTGCAGCGTTCTGCCGCGACGTGTCGCCGAGCTCAGCGGTGAAGACGGCTCGCGCACTCGCGGTCAGGTGTTCGATCTGCGACGAAGCCGCGGCTTCGGAGCGCATCAGGAGCGGCGCGAACGCAGCGATCTCGCCACCGAGGCCCGCATCGAAGCGGACCAGGGCCTCCGTCGCATCGTCGACCACGGCGGCCGTCGCGGACGACATCACCGGGTCGAGGTCGACGATGAGCGGCGGGACGGCAGCGCTGTACGCATGCCCGACGCTGGATCGTCGGCTCGCGGCGACGCCGAATCCGGCGTACCGGGACTCGAACCACAGCTCTTCGGAGTCGACGGCGGGCCATCCCATGTCGTCCTCCTGTCACTGCTTGGGCTTGAGTTCGACACTTAGCCTACCAAGTGTCGAACTCGTGCCCCGCTGGTGACACTTCCGTCGGGCCGGCTCGGGTCAGGAGACCTCGCCGGAGCGGGCCCCCGCCCAGAGGTCGACGTCGGTGATGCCGACCGTGTGCTCGTCGATGATGCGGAGCTCGTCGTCCGAGAACGTCGTGTTCGCGAGCGCGGCGACGTTGTCCTCGAGCTGCTCCACGCGGGAGGCACCCATCACGAGCGAGGTGACCCGCTCGTCCCGCAGGGCCCAGGCCAGGGCGAGCTGCGCCATCGTCTGGCCGCGCGACTCGGCGACGGCGTTGAGCGCACGGAGGTGTTCGACGACCTCGGGCGTGATCGACGAGGGGTCGAGCGACTTCCCGGCCGCGGCACGCGAGCCCTCGGGCACGCCGTCGAGGTACTTGCCGGTGAGCAGCCCCTGCGCCAGGGCGGTGAACCCGATCACACCGAACCCGAGCTCGCCGGCCGCGTCGAGCAGCCCCTCGGTCTCGATCCAGCGGTTCAGCATCGAGTAGGACGGCTGGTGGATGAGGAGCGGCGTACCGAGGTCGCGGAGGATCGCGGCGGCCTGACGGGTGCGGTCCGCGTCGTAGGACGAGATGCCGACGTAGAGCGCCTTGCCCTGCTGGACGGCCGTGTGCAGGGCGCCCATGGTCTCCTCGAGCGGGGTGGAGGCGTCGAGGCGGTGCGAGTAGAAGACGTCGACGTAGTCCAGCCCGGTACGGCGGAGGGACTGGTCGAGCGAGGCGAGGACGTACTTGCGGGAGCCGCCGCCCTGGCCGTAGGGGCCGGGCCACATGTCCCAGCCGGCCTTCGTCGAGACCACCATCTCGTCACGGTACGGCGCGAAGTCCTCGCGCATGAGCTTGCCGAAGTTCAGCTCCGCGGCACCGTAGGGCGGGCCGTAGTTGTTCGCCAGGTCGTGGTGGGTGATGCCGAGGTCGAACGCCCGGCGACTGACCGCTCGCTGGGTCTCGAACGGGACGTCGTCGCCGAAGTTGTGCCAGTAGCCCAGCGAGAGCAGCGGCAGGTCGAGGCCCGAGTGCCCGGTCCGCCGGTAGGTCATCGAGTCGTAGCGGTCGTCGGCAGCGATGTAGGTCATGGACCCGAGCCTGCCACGGCGCTACCGTGGGCTGCACCGAGGAGGGAGCACCCATGGCAGCACGCGACGACGCGCCCGAGACCACCTTCACCGCCGAGGAGCGTGCTGCGATGCGCGAGCACGCGGCCGAGGTGAAGGCCAGCCGGAAACGCGGGACGACGAAGGCCGAGAAGGCGGCGCTGGACGCCCAGGCCGTGGTCGACAAGATCGCCGCGATGCCCGAGCCCGACCGGGGTCTGGCCGAACGGATCCACCGGATCGCGCTCGAGGCTGCTCCCGACCTGGCACCGAAGCTCTGGTACGGCATGCCCGCGTACGCGAAGGACGGCGCCGTCGTGTTCTTCTTCCAGGACGCGGGGAAGTTCAAGGCGCGCTACTCGACGCTCGGGTTCCAGGACCCGGCGACGCTGGACGACGGGTCGTTCTGGCCGACCTCGTTCGCGGTGACGCCGGAGTTCTCCGGCGCCGACGAGCAGGCCGTCGCCGAGCTCATCCGTCGCGCGACGGCCTGAGCCCCGCCTCGATCCGCTCGAGCAGGCCGACGGCGGACACCACGGCGGCAGCGTCGATGCCCTGCGCCCCGAGCGCTGTCCGGAGCGCGTCCGCCCACCGGGCCCGCAGCACACCGATGTTCTCGGCCGCGAGCGCCGTCGGGAACAGCTGTGCGGTCCGGGCGTCGTCCGGGTGCCTACGGCGTTCGACCATGCCCTTCGCGACGAGCGACCCGAGCGCGACGCTGAGGTTGCTCCGCCGGAGCGCGGTCGCGTCCGCCGTGGCACTCGGCGTCATCCCGGGGTTCGTGTCGACCCAGCGCATCACCAGGACCTCGGTACCGGTCAGTGGCACGACGTCGACCGCGCGCGGCCCGGTCGGGTCGAGCTCCCGCGCGACGCTGAGGACGACGTCCGCAAGCCGGGCCAACGCGTCGTCGGAGGTCGGGGAGGTCATCCCCGCACCGTAACCCGCGCCGACGGACAGCCTGCTGGGCGACGGACGGCGCTCAGTGCCGTGCGGTGAGCGCCGGGCGCCGCAGCACGGCGATGCGCGGCATCGCCCAGTCCACCCAGACGAGCCGGGCGGCCGGCGCGACGGCGAGCGCCCACACCACCGACGCGACGGTGTCGGTCGGGTAGTGCACGGCGTCGATGGTGAGCGACAGCACGACCACCACGACGACCACGGTGCCGAGCGTCACCGCGAGGGTGTGCCATCGGGTGTCGCGGAGCACCCACGTCAGGGCGATGACGATGGCGACGATGAAGACGGTGTGCCCGCTCGGGTACGAGGGGTCGGGCTGCGTGGCGAACGGGTGCGGCAGCAGCGACGTGTCCGGGCGGGGGCGCTGGACGAGTTCCTTGACGAGGTCCGATGGCACCCAGGTGATCGCGACCGTCCCGGCGAACGCGGCCGCCGGGCGGACGTCGCGCTGCACGGCCCAGACCACCCCGGTGACGATGATCGTGACGCCGATCGCCGGGGCGGGGCTGATCACGTGGTAGACCGCAGACGTGAACGCCCCGAACCCCCCGGTGTGCAGGGTGTTCAGCGCGTGCGCGAGACCGAAGTCGACGTCGCCGAGGACGAACCCGACGATCGTGATGACGATCACGGTGCCGAGGGCGATCGCGAGCGTCGCGAGCGGGTACGGCGTGCGCACGAGGATGCCGGTCGACGTGCGCTCCCGGCGGGCAGGCGTCAGGGCGGGCGCGTCGGTCATCCGCTCATCCTCCAGCCGGCGCACTGCTGCCGTGCCGAGAGTCCGGCCCCGGCAGATCAGAGAGCGCTCAGCCCCGCCTCGACCGCCCCTCTGACGACGAGCCGCCGCACCTGCGCCGCCGCCCCCAGCGCCACAGCGTCCGACCCGAGCGCCGACTGCTCGACCCGGATGGCCGCCCCGCTGACCGGCGGCTCGTCCGCCAGTGCCACGGCGACGGCCGGCGCGAGCAGGTCCCACGACCGTGCGACACCACCGCCGATGACGACCGTCGTCACGTCGAGGATCCCCGCCGTGAGCAGGACGGCACGGGCGACGCCCCACCCCGCGGTCGCGAAGACGGCCTGCGCGTCCGGGTCCCCGGCTCGTGCGGCCTCGGCGACCTGGTGTGTGCCCAGTCGTCGGCCGGTGCTGGCGGCGTAGCGGTCCGCCATCCCGCGGGCGCCCGCGACGGTCTCGAGGTGTCCGCGCTGCCCGCAGGTGCAGGGGGTGTCGCCGAAGCCGGGCACGTGGCCGATCTCCCCCGCGGCACCGTGCGGTCCGCCGAACAGCGAGCCACCCAGGACGAGCGCACCGCCCACGCCGGTCCCGAGCGTCATGCCGAGCACGTCCGACTCGCCCGCGACGGCGCCGGTGGCGACCTCGCCGAGCAGGAACGCGTTGACGTCGTTGTCGAGCGTCGCCGGCACCCCGAGCCGTGCGGTGACGGCGTCGGTGACGCCGTACCCGGCCCAGCCGGTGAACGAGTTCGCGGTGACGAGCACCGTGCCCGTGGTCGCGTCGACGACACCGGCAGCCCCGACCCCGACACCCGCCAGGGAGGCCCGGTGCCGGTCGAGCAGGGACCGCACCGCCGCCTCGGCCGTGTCGAGGATCGCGTCGCCGCCGTCGTGCGCAGGCGTCGGCAGGTCGATGCGGTCGAGGACCTCGAGGTCGGTGGTGGCGAGGAGGACCTTCGTGTTCGTCCCGCCGACGTCGATGCCGGCGACGACCTCCGCGGTCACGGGGTCACCGCGGCGAGGGAGGCCAGGCGCTCGGTCCGACGCTGTCGTTGCACCACCGGGTCCGGGACCGGCACGGCGGCGAGCAGCCGTCGGGTGTAGTCCGTGGTGGGGTGCAGGAGCGTCGAGCCGGTCGGGCCCTGCTCCTCGACCGCGCCGGCACGCATCACGACGACCCGTTCGGCGAACTGCTGCACGACGGCGAGGTCGTGCGAGACGAACAGGCACGCGAAGCCCAGGTCGGCCTGCAGGTCGGTGAGGACCTCGAGCACGGCCTCCTGCACGCTGACGTCGAGCGCGCTGGTCGGTTCGTCGGCGACGAGCAGCCGGGGGTCGAGCACGAGCGCCCGGGCCAGGCTGACCCGCTGGCGTTGCCCGCCGGAGAGTTCCCGGGGAGCCCGGGTGGCCAGGGTGCGGGGCAGGCGGACGGCGTCCAGGACCTCGTCCACGCGGCGACGACGGTCGGCGGCCGAGGTCCG
The DNA here is from genome assembly GCF_003224255.1 of Curtobacterium sp. MCBD17_030. Taxonomy (NCBI): domain Bacteria; kingdom Bacillati; phylum Actinomycetota; class Actinomycetes; order Micrococcales; family Microbacteriaceae; genus Curtobacterium; species Curtobacterium sp. MCBD17_030. The sequence continues at coordinate 48,728 of NZ_QKLI01000009.1, forward strand.
CCGCCGGTGGATGGCGAGCGGTTCGGCGATGCACTCGCCGACGGACATCCGCGGGTCGAGGGACGCCACCGGGTCCTGCAGCACCACGCCGATGCCGGAACGGAGCGCCAGGCGGTCCCGTCCACGGGTACGGCGGAGGTCCGAGCCGAAGAGCCGGACGCTGCCGGCGGTGGGGCGGACGAGTCCGAGGGCGACGCGGGCGGCGGTGGACTTCCCCGAGCCGGACTCGCCGACCAGGCCGACGGTCTCCCCCGCGTGCACGGTGACGTCGATGCCGCGCAGGGCGTGCACCGCGCGGGCGCCGCGACCGAAGGTGACCGAGACGTCGCGCAGGTCGACCACCGGGGGCGTGCCGGGCCTCCCGTCCGCATCGTCGGCGGACGTTGGCCGGTCCACGATGGCCGGGCGTGCGTCGGCCGAGCCGTCGGCGACCGACGCGGCGGTCTGGAGGCGCGGCACCGCGGCCAGCAGCCGCTCGGTGTACTCGTGCTGCGGCCGGAGCAGGACGTCCTCGACGCCGCCGGTCTCCACGATGGAACCCTGCAGCATCACGGCGACCCGGTCGGCGAAGTCCGCGACGACGCCCATGTTGTGGGTGACGAGCAGTACCCCGGTACCGGTGTCGACGGCGAGCGCCCGGAGCAGCTCGAGGATCTCGGCCTGCACGGTGACGTCGAGCGCGGTGGTCGGTTCGTCGGCGATGAGGAGCGCCGGCTCGTTGGCGATCGCCATCGCGATGACGACGCGCTGTCGCTGCCCGCCGGAGAGCTGGAACGGGAACGCCTTGGCACGCTCCTCCGGAGCGGGGATGCCGACGCGGCGGAGCAGGTCGACGGCCTCGGTCGCGGCGGCTGCGGCGGACACCTGCCGGTGGTTGCGGATGACCTCGGCGATCTGCGCCCCGACGCGGGTGAGTGGGTCGAGGGCGGTGGCGGGCTCCTGGAACACCATCGAGACCGTTCGTCCACGGAGCCGTCGGAGCTCGGGTTCCGGCGCACCGACGACCTGGCGGCCGTCGACGACCGCGCTGCCGGTGACGGTCGCGTTGCCGGAGAGCAGCCCCATCGCGGCCAGCGCGACAGTGGACTTTCCGGAGCCGGACTCGCCGACGAGGGCGAGGGTCTCGCCGGGGGCCACGGCCAGGGAGACGCCCTGGACGGCGTGCACGTCGCCGGACTCGGTGCTGAAGTGCACCCCCAGGTCGTCGACGGCGAGGATCGGTTCGGTGGCGGTCATCCGCGGCCCTTCACGTCGAATGCGTCCCGGAGTCCGTCGCCGACGGCGTTGAGCGCACAGACGACGAGGATCACGGCGAGTCCCGGCGGCACGATCAGCCACCAGCGACCGGAGTAGGCGGCGGTGAGTCCCGCCGAGAGCATGCCGCCCCAGTCCGTGGCCGGCGGCTGCACGCCGAGGCCCAGGTACGAGACGTAGGCGACGAGGAGGATCGCGTCGGCGACCTGGAACGTCGCGGCCACGACGATGGTCGACACCGAGTTCGGCAGCAGGTGCCGGCCGACGGCACGGGCGTGCGAGCCGCCGATGGCGCGGAGGGTGAGCACGAAGTCGCGGTTCTTCAGCGTCAGGGTCTCGGCGCGGATGAGCCGGGAGGGCACGAGCCAGGACACGAACCCGAGGATCACGATGAGGCCCCAGACGCCCGGGGTGGTGATCGCCGAGATGACGAGCAGGATGAACAGCGCCGGGATCGCGATGCCGGCGTCGACGACGCGCATCATCACGGCGTCGACCCAACCGCCGACGTACCCGGCGACGGAGCCCCACAGTGTGCCGACGACGGTGGCCAGGATCCCGGCGGCGATGCCGACCATGAGCGAGACCTTGCCGCCGTACATCAGGCGGCCGAGGACGTCGTGGCCGACCGCGTCGGTGCCGAGCAGGTGGGCGCCGCTCGGGCGCTGGTTCGCCTGCTCGAGGAGGGTGTGGGTCTGGTCGGTCGGGTACAGGAAGGGTCCGACGAAGCAGAACAGCACGATGAGGACGAGCACGGCCAGGCCGATCACGGCGAGGGTGTTGTGCCGGAACCGGCGGGCGGCGAGCCGGAAGCCGGTCGCGGCGACCGTGACGGGGGCGCCGGGCGTCTCGGGGGCGAGTTGGACGGTGGTCATGCGCGGCCTGCCTTCACGGCGCTCGTCCGGTACGTGTCGATCAGGGACTGGACGGTGGTCATGCGCGGCCTGCCTTCACTCGCGGATCGATCAGGGACTGTGCGACGTCGGCGAGGAGCGTGCCGATCACCGTCGCGATGGAGATCACGAGCACGCAGCCGAGCAGCGTCGGGTAGTCCGACGTCTGCGCCGCGTTCCAGAACAGCAGCCCCATGCCGGGGTAGTTGAACAGCTGCTCCGTGACGAGCGCCCCACCGAAGAGCACCGGCAGGTAGTAGCCGAGCATCGCCACGACCGGCGTCAGCGAGTTCCGGAAGACGTGCCGGCGCAGGATCGTCGCCGTCGACGAACCGCCGGCTCGGGCGGTGCGGACGTAGTCCTCCTGCAGGTTCTCCAGCGTCGCCGCCCGCATGTAGCGACTGAAGACGGCGATCATCGCGAGGGCGCCGGTGAGCACCGGCAGGACGAGTCCGGCCGGCTGCTGGAACACCTCGGCGAGGGTGGTGCCGCTCGGCGCCTGCGACGGCAGCCACGGCAGCTGCTGGCTGAACACGATGATGAGCACGAGGCCGAGGAAGAACGCGGGCGTCGCGTAGAAGACGAACGCCAGTGCGGTGGCGGCGTAGTCGATCGCTCCGTTGCGTCGGGCTGCCTGCCACATGCCGACCGGGATCGCGATGACGATCCCGAGCACGGCGGAGAGTCCGGTGAGGACCAGGGTCTTCGGGATGCGCTCCTGGATCAGTTGCGAGACCGGTTCGTTGAGCGTGTACGAGGTGCCGAGGTCACCGGTGAGCAACCGTCCGAGGAACCGGAGGTACTGCACGGGCAGCGACTGGTCGAGGCCCTGCGCCTGGTTGAACGCGGCGATCTGGGCGGGCGTCGCGGAGACGCCGAGCACGCCGCGGGCGGGTCCGCCGGGCAGCGCGTGCAGCAGGCAGAACACCACGACGGTGACGATGAGGATCACCGCGAGCGCCTGCAGGACGCGGCGGGTGAGGTAGAGGGCAGTGGTCATGCTGCTTCCGTTGGTCGGATGCTGACGGGACTCCCGGGAGGCGCGGTGCGGGTCGGACCCGCACCGCGCCTCCGGAGGGGGCTCAGTGGGCTACTTGCTCCACTTCCACTGCGCGGGGTGGAAGTTGGCGAGCGAGTCCTGGTCGAACCCGGTCAGGCCGCTCTTCTTGACGGAGATCTGGTAGTCCGGGCTCGGCAGCCAGATCACGGGCAGGTCTTTCGCGACCGCGGCGCTGTAGTCCTGCACGGCGCTCGCGTCGGTGGAGGTCGTCGTCGCGTCGATGAGGGAGTCGACCTGCTTGTTCGAGTAGCTGCCGAAGTTCGCCGAACCGCCGGTGGAGAACAGGGACTCACCGGTCGGGTAGGCCGGGAAGTACCAGCTGCCGGCGGTGCCGAAGAACGACAGGTCCCAGTCACAGCTGGACTCGTCGGCGGTGCAGGTCGGGGTCTGCGACAGGACGCTCGACACCGGGGCCGTCTTGATCGAGAAGCCGATGCCGGTCTTCTCCAGGGACGACTGGATGGCGCTCATCATGTTGTCGGTGACGGTCGAGCCGGACTGCGAGAGCACCTTCATGGCGAACTTCGTACCCTCGGCGACACCCTCGCCGCACTGGCTGGACGAGGTGCCCGGGTCGGTGCAGACCATGGTGCCGCCCTGCTTCGTCCAGCCGTGACTCGTCAGCAGCGCCGCGGCCTGCTTCGTGCTGAACGGGTACGGGTTGTCCTTCTGCACGTCGGAGACGTAGTCGGACTCCTGCGCCTGCGGGATCGGCCCGTAGGTCGAGGTGGCGGTGCCGTTGAAGACGACCTTCGACAGCGACTCCTGGTCGATCGACATCTGCACGGCCTGGCGGGCGTACAGCTGCTTGAAGACGGCGCCCATGTCCGGGTTGTTGAAGTTGTACGGCATGTACGTGATCGCCCAGCCGGTCCACGGGTCGACCTCGTAGCCCTTCGACGTGAAGGAGTCCTTCTGGTCGAGGTCGGTGGCGTTGATGTAGCCGTAGTCGACCGCACCGGAGCGCAGCGCGTTCGTCTCGGCGTCCGCGGTGGTGAAGGGCAGCAGGTTGACCGTCTTGATCGATGCCTTCTCGCCCCCGTCGTACTTCGGGTTCGCGGTGAGCTGGACCTTGCCGGCGGTGGTGAACGACGACAGGCCGTAGGGGCCGGAGATCGTCTTCCACAGGTCGTCGGAGTCGTAGTCGGCGATCTTGCCCGCGGCGGTGTTGAGGAACTTCCAGACCTGCTTCGCTCCGGTCGCGGTGCGGTCGGCGTCGGTCACCTTGCCGGAGGCGCTGGTCTTGTCCCAGGCGTGCTGGGGCAGCGGGATGATGTAGCTCAGCTGGTTGGCGAGCATCCAGTCCTTGTTGTACGCCTTGTCGAACGCGATCGTGAAGTGCGTGTCGTCGACGGTCGTGAAGGACGTCCAGTTGTCCGGCGCCTTGCCCTCGGAGTACGAGCCCCAGTCCTTCGCGTTCGCCTTGATCAGGTTGAACCAGAACTCCACGTCGCGGCTCGTGATCGGCTCACCGTCGGACCAGTGCCGGTCGCCGAGCGTGATCGTGACGCTCTTGCTGTCCGAGGCGAAGTCGGCCGCGGTGGCGACGGACCCGGGCTTGTCCCAGCCGATCTTGCCGGTGGACCCGTCGTAGGCGATGAGGCGCTCGTACAGCGACTGCGCGATGGAGCCGTTGTTCGTGTTGAGGTGCGCGGCGGTGCCGATCGGCAGGATCCAGTTCGGCGTGAAGTTGGCCGGCAGCGCGTAGTCGATCTCGTCGGACTTCGTGCCGGTGGTGGCGGAACCGCCCCCGGAGCACCCGGCGAGCAGTGCGCTCACCGCGAGCGCGGCTCCGGTGAGGAGGGCCCAGCGACGGGGCTTGGTCATGCATGTCTCCTTGCGCGAGGACGCCATCGTCGGCGTGGTGGAGGGACGGGAGTGCGACCAGGACCAGGCCCCGGTGGCACGTGCACAGTCAATGGCCGAAGTCGTTGGAAAAACAAACGTTCTCGTGTAAATAGTCTGTTTCTGCGGAACGGCGGAAAGCGCGGACCGACACTTCTGCCCCGTAGGCTCGGTGACGTCGGGCGGTCACCGCGCCCGGTTGACGCCGATTGGAGAAAGTCGTGCCGGACCTCAGCTCGCGCGTGCTCGAACTCATCGCCAGCGGACAGGCGTCGAGCCGCACCGAGATCGCCCAGGTGCTCGGCGCCGCCCCCTCGACCGTGTCCCACGTGGTCGGTCAGCTCCTCACGCACGGCATCCTCGCCGAGGAGGGCACCGACGTCTCCACCGGCGGCCGGCCCCGCAAGGTCCTCCGGATCGGCGGCACCGACGAGTACGCGGTCGCCGCCGACCTCGGTGGCGGTCACGTCCGGATCGGCATCGTCCTGCCGGGAGGCGCGCTCGAGTCCGTCTCGACCGTCCCGTTCGCGCTCGCCGACGGTCCGACCGCCGGCCTGGCGGCTCTCGCGGAGCTCCTCGACGCCCTGGTGACCGAACGCGGACGGGACGGACTGCGCGGGGTCGGGCTGAGCCTCCCGGGCCCGGTCGACATCGAGGCGGGCGTCGTCGACCTGCCGAGCCGGATGCCCGGATGGAACGGCTTCCCGGTCGCCGCGTGGCTCACGGAGCACTTCGGGGTACCGGCCGCGATCGACAACGACGCGAACTGCATGGCCGCGGGCGAGCAGACCGTGCAGCCGTCCACCCGACGCCAGGCGATCACGGTGAAGGCCGGGTCGGCGATCGGCGCCGGGATCATCATCGACGGCCACCTCTACCGCGGCTCCACCGGTGCCGCGGGCGACATCACGCACGTGCGCATCGACGCCGCCGGCGACACACCGTGCTCGTGCGGCAACACCGGTTGCCTCGAGACGGTGGCGTCCGGCGCCGCACTCGTCCGGATCCTCCGCGAAGCCGGCGTGGACGTCAGCTCCACGCAGGACGTGGTCCGGCTGGCGTCGGAGGCGCACCCGGAGACGACCCGCGCGGTCCGCCTGGCCGGGCGGTACCTCGGCGAGGTGCTCGCCGCCAACGTCAACTTCTTCAACCCGGACGCCGTCTCCCTCGGCGGCATCCTCTCCACCCTCGACCCGTTCGTCGCCGCCGTGCGGAGCCAGCTCTACGAGAGCTGCCACCCGCTCGTGACGCAGCACCTCGCCATCGAGCGCGCCTCGCTCGGGGCCGACGCCGGTCTCGTCGGGGCCGGCCAGTTCGCCCTGCAGCGCGGCCTGGCGGCGTCGCTCGAGGAACTGTCCACCCCCGTCCCGTTGCGCACCACCAGGAACAGGAGCACCCGTGTCTGACACCGGAACCACCGCCGGCACCCGTCGTCCGGTCATCGCCGTCGCCGGCCTGGCCATCGAGACGTCGACGTTCACGCCGACCCGCACCCCGGCCGCCGCCTTCCACCCGGACCGCGGCGACGACGTGGTCGCGCGCTACGACTTCCTCGCACCGATGGCCGAGCGGGCCGACTTCCGCGGTGCGCTGATCGGGCACGCGCTGCCGGGTGGCGTGGTCCTCCGCGAGTCCTTCGAGGAGCTCAGCACCGAGATCACCGACCGGCTGTCCGCGATCGCCGCCGAGACCACGATCGACGGCCTGTGGTATGACATCCACGGCGCGATGGTGGTCGAGGGGCTCGACGACGCCGAGGCGACGCTGCTCGAGCGGATCCGCGCGGTCGTCGGGCCGGACGTGGTCGTCTCGGCGTCGATGGACCTGCACGGCAACGTGTCGCGGGAGCTCGCCCACCAGTGCGACCTCATCACCTGCTACCGGATGGCCCCGCACGAGGACGCCCTCGAGACGAAGGAGCGCGCGGTCCGCAACCTCGTCGACGTGCTCACCACCCGCCCGGTCGGGGCACAGCGCCCGGTGAAGGCGTGGATCCCGATCCCGGTCCTGCTGCCGGGCGAGAAGACCTCCACCCGGATCGAGCCCGCGGCCACCGTCTACGCGCAGGTGGCCGACGTCGAGCGAGGCGAGGGCGTCCTCGACGCCGCGATCTGGGTCGGGTACGCCTGGGCCGACCAGCCGCGGAACCGTGCCGTCACCGTCGTCACCGGGTGGGACACCGACGCCGTCGCCGCCGGTGCCGAGCGGCTCGCCCGGGCGTTCTGGGACGCCCGCGAGGACTTCGCCTTCGTCGCACCGACCGGGTCGTTCGACGAGTGCCTGGCCGCCGCTCTCGCCCCCGGGGCCGCACGCCCGTACTTCGTCTCCGACTCCGGCGACAACCCGACCGCCGGCGGCTCGGGCGACATGACCTGGGGTCTGACGCAGCTGCTCGCCCGCGACGAGTTCCGGAGCGCCGACGGCCCGGTCGTCCTCTACGCCAGCGTCCCCGGCCCCACCGCGGTCGCCGCCTGTGTCGAAGCCGGCGTCGGGGCCACCGTCACCGTCACCGCCGGCGCCGAGGTCGACGACCTGCACGCCGGACCGATCACCATGACCGGACGCGTGCACGCGGTCAAGCACGGCGACCGGGACGCCCGGACCGAGGTCGTGCTGCAGGTCGGCAGCGTGTTCGCGATCCTCACCGAGCTGCGGAAGCCGTACCACCACGAGCACGACTTCACCGACCTGGACCTCGACCCGCGGAGTGCCGACCTGGTCGTCGTCAAGATCGGTTACCTCGAACCGGAGCTGTACGACATGGCCGCCGACTGGATGCTCGCGCTCACCCCGGGTGGTGTCGACCAGGACCTCGAACGCCTCGGCCACCACCGGATCGAACGGCCCGTGTTCCCCTTCGATCGGACCTTCCCGGAGCCGCCCGACCTGACCGCCCGGATCATCCCCGCGTCCGACCGACCGCTCCGAGCCCACGCATGACCGGACGCACCGCCACCCGCTCCCTCGAGATCGCCGTCACCTCGGCGACCGGCGCCGCGACCGCACTGGCCGGGGGTGCCGACCGGGTGGAACTCTGCAGCGCCCTGGAACTCGGCGGGCTCACCCCCTCGCAGGGGCTCGTCGAGGCCGCCGTCGCCACCGGGATCTCCGTACACGTCCTGGTCCGCTGCCGTCCGGGCGGCTTCGTGCACGCCCCGGACGAGGTCGACCTGATGGAGCGCGAGCTCGTCGCCGTCCTGCGTTCCGGGGCGACCGGCGTCGTGGTCGGCGCGCTCCGCCCGGACCGCACGCTCGACGCCGACACCCTGACGCGCTTCGTGGCCGCCGCGCGCACCGAACGCCCCGACGCCGAGGTCACGCTGCACCGGGCGATCGACCACGCCGCCGACCCGGTCGCCGCCGCGGCCGGACTCGCCGACCTCGGGTTCACGCGGGTCCTCACCTCCGGTGGTGCCCCGACCGCCCTCGCCGGTGCCGACACCATCGCCCGGATGGTCACGGCCGCAGGTCCCGTCCAGGTGATGGCCGGCGCCGGGGTCACCCCGGCGGACGTACCCGTGCTCCTCGCGACGGGCACCGCCGCCGTGCACCTCTCGGCCAAACGTCTGGCGGACACCGCGCACAGGGGCGTCCCGATGGGCGCAGGGGACGCGGGGTCCGGTCACTTCGAGACCGATGCCGAGGTGGTACGGGCAGCACGGGCTGCAGTGGACGGACACCGCGGCTGACGCGGGCGATGGGTCGGGCGCGCCCAGGGCCTCCCGGCCGTGCCGTGCGTGCCGCGGCCTGCCGAGCGGTGGGCCGGTCAGTCCTCCGCGTGCACGCCGCTGCGGAGCGTCACGCTCGGCAACTCCCCGAACCGTTCCCGGTACGCGCCGGAGAACCGGCCGAGGTGGGCGAAGCCCCAGTCCCGGGCGACCTCGGCGACCGCGGCGGTCGACGGGTCCGCTGACCGGAGCGCCTCGTGCACGGCGTCCAGCCGGACGTTCCGCAGGTGCGCGAGCGGGGAGACCCCGACCGAGCGGTTGAAGGACTGCTGGAGGCCGCGGGGGCTCATGCCGGCGGCAGCGGCGATGTCCGCGAGGGTGACGACGCCGTGCGCGTGCTCCTGGATGTAGGTCAGGGCATCGCGGAGCCGTTCGCTGCTCGTGGTCGCGGGGACGTCCACCGGGAAGGTGGCGACGACGACGCGGGCGACCCGGAGGTTCAGCTCGGCACGCGCTCGACCCTCGACCTCCGGCGCGGTGATCGCCGTGCCGAGGGCCTGCAGCGCCGACCGGAGCGGCGCCAGGTCGGTGTCCGACTCGACCCGGCGGAACCGCAGCGGGCCGGCGACCTGCACGCCGTCGGCGGCGAGCGCCGACCGGAGCAACCGATCGGACAGGTGCAGCATCGACACGCGGTTGGTCGCGGCCTCGAACTCGTACCGGAGCGAGGCGGCGAGCAGGAACGGCTGGCCCGGACGCACCGCGGAGCGGACACCGTCCTCCCCGGTGATGACGGCGCTGCCGTCACCGATCCAGAAGACGATGTGTGACGGTCGGGGTTCCATCGTCCCGGTGCGGGGGCCCTCCACGGCGGAACCGCTCAGGGAGAGGTCGGCGTCGCCCGCGCCCGTGTAGCGGAACGCGGAGCGCTCGTCGCCGATGCCACCGCCGGTACCGTACTTGTCGTCGAGGACGGCAGGGCGGGTCGCACTCGTCCCCGCCAACCGGACGGCGCGGAAGCCGTCAGGGGTCCCCGAGCTCGGGCGCACATGGGTCACGACCTGATGTTCCCATGCTCGTCCGCCGCGCGCGAGCACCGCGCCGCCCGGCGGATGCCGCCCCGGGGTACGCCGATCGATGCCGAGCACAGTCACCGACCGGTAGAAGGAGTCATGACCTCCTCCACGCGGAACCCGCTCGGCGTCACCCTCGTCGACGGCGGCGCCAACGTCGCCGTCTTCTCCAGCACTGCCGAGCGCATCGAGTTCTGCCGGTTCGACGACGACGGCACCGAGCACCGGACCGAGCTGACGAAGCGCACCGGCTACACCTTCCACGACGTCGTGCCGGACGTCACCGTCGGCACCCGCTACGGCTTCCGCGTCCACGGCGCCTGGGACCCGGCGAACGGCCTGCGCCACAACGCCGCGAAGCTGCTGCTCGACCCGTACGCCACCGCGATCGACGGTGACTACCGGTGGGGCCAGGAGCTGTTCGGCCACGACATGAACGAGCCGGAGCAGATGGACGAGTCCGACTCGGCCGACGCCATGCCGCGCTCAGTCGTCGCCGACCGCTCGTTCGACTGGCAGGGCGACACCCGACTCGAGACCCCGCTCGCCGACACCGTCGTGTACGAGGTCCACGTGAAGGGCTTCACCAAGCAGCACCCCGACGTGCCCGAGGAGATCCGCGGCACCTACGCGGGCCTGGCACACCCGGCCGCGATCAAGCACCTCACCGACCTCGGCATCACCGCCGTCGAGCTGCTGCCGATCCACCAGTTCGTGCAGGACTCCACCCTGGTGGACAAGGGCCTCCGCAACTACTGGGGCTACAACAGCATCGGCTTCTTCGCCCCCCACAACGAGTACTCCGCCTCGGGCACCGCCGGGCAGCAGGTCGCGGAGTTCAAGGAGATGGTCAAGGCCCTGCACGCCGCAGGCCTCGAGGTCATCCTGGACGTCGTCTACAACCACACCGCCGAGGGCAACCACATGGGCCCGACGCTCTCCTTCAAGGGCCTCGACAACCAGTCGTACTACCGGCTGGTCGAGGGCGACGAGGCCAACTACTTCGACACCACCGGCACGGGCAACAGCCTGAACGTGTCGCACCCGACCGCGCTCGGGCTCATCACCGACTCGCTCCGCTACTGGGTCGAGGAGATGCACGTCGACGGCTTCCGCTTCGACCTCGCCACCACGCTCACCCGGCAGGACGGCGAGGCCGAGAAGCACTCCGCGTTCCTCGACATCATCCACCAGGACCCGGTGCTCCGCGACGTCAAGATGATCGCCGAGCCGTGGGACACCGCGGGCTACCAGGTCGGCGGCTTCCCGGCGGACTGGTCGGAGTGGAACGGCAAGTACCGCGACGACCTCCGCTCGTTCTGGCGCGGCGACGAGGGCACGCTCGGCGATGCCGTGCAGCGCGTCCTCGGCTCCCCCGACGTCTACGAGGGCTCGCGCCGGTCGCCGCTCTGCTCGGTCGACTTCGTCACCGCGCACGACGGCTTCACGCTGGCCGACCTCACCATGTACGCCGAGAAGCACAACGAGGCGAACGGTGAGGACAACAACGACGGCGAGAGCAACAACACCTCGTTCAACGGTGGCATCGAGGGGCCGACCGACGACGAGAGCGTCAACGACTACCGCAACCGCCAGCGCCGGAACTTCCTCGGCACGCTCCTGCTCTCGGCCGGCGTGCCGATGATCCTGGGTGGGGACGAGATCGCCCGCTCGCAGGGCGGCAACAACAACGCCTACTGCCAGGACGACGAGATCTCGTGGTTCGACTGGGCCGCCGCCGACGAGGACCTGCTGGCCTTCACCACCGCGGCGATCGCCTTCCGCAAGCAGCACGTCGCCCTGCGCCCGGAGTGGTACCGCACCGCGCCCGGTCTGTCGCCGTCGACGGTGTCCGTGCTCCGCGCCGACGCGAACGACTTCGAGGACGGCGACTGGACCGACGGCGGCAACCGCGCCGTGATCCTGGTGCTCGAACAGGGCGACGACAGCGTCGCGGTGCTGATGAACGCCTCGGAGACGACCGTCGAGTTCACGCTGCCGGAGCGTGCGGACGGCCGTCCGTGGGCGCTCGGCCTGTCGAGCGACCCCGACCAGGCCGTGGACGGCGAGGCGACCACGCTGCTCGTCCGCGACGCCTCCTTCACCGCCCTGCAGTGACACCGGAGGACAGTGGAGCGATGAGCCAGTACGAGAAGCACGATCCGATCACCCTGTACCCGGTCCCGCCGTTCCCGAAGCAGGAGCAGTCGCTGCCCGGGGCTGCGTGGAAGATGGACCCGAAGCCGGACCACGGCGAGGAGAGCTACGTCGGCAAGGGCCGGCTGGAGGGCTTCCGCGGCATCGTGACGGGTGCCGACTCCGGCATCGGCCGCGCCGCCGCGATCGGCCTCGCTCGGGAGGGCGCCGACCTGGTGCTCTCCTACCTGCCCGACGAGCAGCAGGACGCGGAAGAGGTCCGCGACCTGCTCCAGGCCGAGGGCCGGACGATCGTGCTGTTCCCCGGCGACATCTCCGACGAGCAGTACTGCACCGATCTGGTGCAGAAGGGCGTCGACGAACTCGGCGGCCTCGACACGCTCGTCATGGTCGCCGGTCGGATGGACAGCAACGACGACATCCTGACCCTCGACACGTCGATGTTCGACTCGACCTTCAAGACGAACATCTACTCGCTGTTCTGGCTGACGAAGGCCGCGGTCCCGCACCTGGAGCCCGGCTCGACGATCGTCACGACGGGCTCGATCCAGGCGTCCACCCCGTCGCCGGACAAGATCGACTACGCCGTCTCGAAGGGTGCGATCAAGCTCTTCACCGAGGCGGTCGCCCAGCAGCTCGCGCCGAAGGGCATCCGCGTCAACTCGGTCGCCCCGGGTCCGGTGTGGACACCGCTGCAGCCGGGTTCGGACGACGCCGAGACAGTGTCGACGTTCGGGCAGCAGGCGCCCTTCGGGCGTCCGGGTCAGCCCGCCGAGCTGGCCGCGGCGTACGTCCACCTGGTCAGTCCAGAATCGAGCTACCAGTCCGGTTCGACGATCACCGTCGCGGGCGGCACGCCCGCCTTCTGACCGACGTCCGAGTCCGGCCAGCACTGCGAAGGAGCACACGATGAGCAACGACACCACGGCGCACGACCCCGAGGGCACGCCGAAGCCGGACGGCCTCGGCGACGACGGGACCGTCCCCAACGAGCCCGAGGGCGTGGCCGCCGGGTTCGTCGGTGACGACTCGCACTTCAACCCGGAAGAGGACGCCACCGACGGTGACGCCGCTGCGGGCGACGCAGACGCCTGACCGGACGGCGCACACGCGCTGACCACATGACGGGAGGCCCGGTACCAGCTGGTACCGGGCCTCCCGTCATGTGTGTGCGCCGTGGTGCGCTCAGTGGTGCCCGTGCACCTTCGCGTGGCCGAGCCCGCGGCGCATCAGCGCCCGGTTGACCGGGACCGTGACGACGAAGGCCAGCGTGAGGGAGAGCGCCAGCGACGCCCAGAACAGCCACTGGTCGAGCTGCGCGTCCAGGGCGCCCGGGATCGCGACGACGACCGTGTTGTCGATGACCTCCATCACCGCGATGGACACCGTGTCGGCGGCGAGCGCCACCCGGACCGCCGCCCGGAGCGACAGCCCGGAGCGGAGCACTCCGCGCATCGTCAGGGCGTAGCCGAACACGAAGGCCAGCACGATCGACAGCGCCACGGTGCCGGCGTCGTGCAGCCCCGTGGCCGTGCCGATGACCATGCCGAGGACCTCGCCGATCGCGCAGCCGGTCAGGCAGTGCAGCGTCGCCTGGGCCGCCGTCGACCACGTGGTGGTGCCGCTGTGTCCGCCCATGTCGCCGGCGTGTCCGCTCATCGTGCGCTCCCGTCGACCGACCGGAAGCGGCGGAGGCGCAGGCTGTTCGTCAGCACGAACACCGACGACAGCGCCATGGCGGCACCCGCGATGACGGGGTTCATCAGCCCGGCCATCGCGAGCGGGATCGCCGCGACGTTGTAGGCGAAGGCCCAGAACAGGTTCGTCCGGATGGTGTGGAGCGTGCGGCGCGACAGCCGGACGGCGTCGACGGCGGCCCGGAGGTCGGCACGGACCAGGGTGATGTCCGCGGCCTCGACGGCGGCGTCCGTCCCGGTGCCCATCGCGATGCCCAGGTCCGCGGCGGCGAGCGCGGCGGCGTCGTTCACGCCGTCGCCCACCATGGCGACGGTGCGACCGGCGGCCTGCAGTTCCGTGACGACGCGGTACTTGTCCTCGGGTCGGACGCCGGCAGTCACCCGGCTGATGCCGACCTCGGCCGCGACACGGTGCGCGACCCCGGCCGCGTCCCCGGTCAGGAGCATGGTGTCGAGGCCGAGCTCCTGCAGCCGGCGGACGGCCTCGGCCGCGCCGGGCGCGACGGTGTCGGCGACGACGACGAGCCCGCGGACCCGGCCGTCCCACGCCACCGCGACCGTGGTGCGCCCGGCCTGCTCGGCATCGGTGACGGCGACGGCCAGCGACCCGGGCATCGGGACGGCCCACTGGTCGGCGAGCCAGGACGGTCGACCGACGAGCACGAGGACACCGTCCACGCCGGCCTGCACGCCGAGGCCGGCGCTCGACGCGAACGACTCCGGTCGTGGCACGTCCGGGACGGCAGCGACGAGTGCCCGGGCGATCGGGTGCTCGGAACCGGACTCGGCGGCGGCCGCGGCGCGGAGGACGGCGTCGGCGTCCTCGCCCTCGGCGGGCAGGACGTCGGTGACCCGCATCGTGCCGGTGGTGACCGTGCCGGTCTTGTCCAGCAGGACGGTGTCGATCCGGCGGGTGGCCTCGAGGACCTGCGGGCCGCGGATGAGGATCCCGAGCTGGGACCCGCGGCCGGTGCCGACCAGGAGCGCCGTCGGTGTCGCGAGGCCGAGCGCGCAGGGGCAGGCGATGACGAGCGTCGCGACGGCTGCGGTCAGGGCGGCCTCGACGTCCCCGGTGAGCACGAGCCACCCGACCAGGGTCAGTGCGGCGAGCCCGAGCACGACGGGGACGAACACCCCGGAGACCCGGTCGGCCAGGCGCTGGACGTCGGCCTTGCCGGTCTGCGCCTCGGTCACGAGCTTGCCGATCCGGGCGAGCTCGGTGTCCGCACCGACCCGGACGGCCTCGATGGTGAGCAGCCCGCCGACGTTGACGGTCGCGCCGGTCACCGCGGCGCCGGGGCCGACCTCGACGGGGACGCTCTCCCCCGTCATGACGCTCGTGTCGACGACGCTGGTCCCGTCGACGACGGTGCCGTCGGTGGCGATCCGCTCACCGGGTCGGACGACGAACCGGTCGCCGACACGGAGGGACGCGGCCGGGACCTCGACCTCCCGACCGTCGCGGAGCACCCGGGCGGTGCTGGCGCCGAGGGCGAGCAGCGCACGCAGGGCGGCGCTGGACCGGGTCTTCGCGCGGCCCTCGGCGTACCGGCCGGCGAGCAGGAACACGGTCACGGCGGCGGCGACCTCGAGGTACGGCTCGGGCGCGGCACCACGGGGCGCGGTGAACGCGAAGGTCATGTGCATGTCCGGCCCACCGGCGCCGCCGAACACGAGCGCCCACACCGACCAGAGTCCGGCGGCGACGATGCCCAGGCTGACGAGGGTGTCCATCGTCGCGGTGCCGTGCCGGGCGTTCAGTGCTGCGGCCCGGTGGAAGGGCCAGGCGCCCCAGGTCGCCACCGGGGCGGCGAGGACGAGCGCGACCCACTGCCACCAGGGGAACTGGAACGCGGGGACCATCGACAGCACGACGACCGGGACCGCCAGGACGGTGGAGACGACCAAGCGTCGTCCGAGCGGGGCGAGGGCGTCCACGTCGCGCTGCTCGGGCTCGGGGCGGTGTGCTCCGTAGCCGGCCTGCTCGACGGTCGCGATGGCGTCGTCGACCGCGGTGCCGTCGGGCAGCGAGACCGTCGCGGTCTCGGTGGCGTAGTTCACGGTCGCCGACACCCCGGGCATCCTGTTGAGCTTGCGCTCGATGCGGTTCGCGCACGAGGCACACGTCATGCCCTCGATCGCGAGCTCGACCGCGGGAGCAGGTGCCGCCACCGGGGTCAGCGCTCCGCCAGGGTGTAGCCGGCGTCCTCGACCGCAGCGTCGACGGCCGTGCCGTCCAGGGGTGCGGTGCTCGTCACGGTCGCGGTGGAGCGGCCGCCGGCGACCAGGTCGACCTGCACGTCGGTCACGCCCGGCAACTCACGGAACGCCTCGTCGATGCTCATGACGCAGTGCTCACACGTCATGCCGTCGATGGCGTAGGTCACGGTCTGCTGCTCGGTCATCGGTCCTCCTCGTGTCGCCCGTCGGGCGGGTACGATGTGCGCATACCCATGGGGGGTACCTTTACCGTAACGCCGACGACGAGGATGTGTTCCCGATGAGTGACGAGACAGCACAGCATGCGCACCACCACGGCTACATCTCCGCGAAGGACGACTACCGCAAGCGGCTGCGCCGGATCGAGGGCCAGGCGCGTGGGCTGCAGCGCATGGTGGAGGACGAGGAGTACTGCATCGACATCCTCACCCAGGTGTCCGCGATGACGAAGGCGTTGCAGGCGGTGTCGATGGGCCTGCTCGAGGACCACCTGCGCCACTGTGTCACCGACGCGGTGGCCCAGGGCGGCGATCAGGCCGAACAGAAGATCCAGGAAGCGACACTGGCCATCAAACGCCTCGTCCGGTCCTGACGGCTCCGCTTCGTGTACTGCTGGGTTCTCCCACCAAACCGACTGCTGGTCCACTCCGAATGTCCTGCGAGGCGCATGGCAACCGACCGCGTCGACTCCTGACGAAAGGTTCCTTCATGACCACCAACGCATCGACCCGCACCGACCACGGCTACGGCCGCACGCTCACGCAGAAGGGCGCGCTGGTCTTCGGCGTCGTCTTCCTCATCGTCGGCATCGCCGGCTTCATCCCCGGCCTGACCATGGACATGGGCAGCATGATGGCCGCCGGCAACGACTCGAACGCGCAGCTCCTGGGCCTGTTCCAGGTCTCCGTCCTGCACAACATCGTGCACCTGCTGTTCGGCATCGTCGGCCTCATCGCCGCCCGCTCGCACGGCTTCTCCCGCCAGTACCTGCTCGTCGGCGGCATCATCTACGCCGTGCTCTTCATCTACGGCCTGTTCACCGCCGGCATGGAAAGCGCCGCGAACTTCGTGCCGCTGAACAGCGCCGACAACGTGCTGCACCTGATCCTCGCCGTCGCGATGATCATCCTCGGCATCGTCCTACCGCGCGCCGGAGCCCGTACCGCCCGCTGAACACGCTGACGGTCCGCGCACCGCGCTGACGCATGACGGGAGGCCCGTGACCATCTGGTCACGGGCCTCCCGTCATGCGGTCCGGCCGTGCGACGTCGCACGGCCGCTCCGTCGTCAGCCCTGCGGCGGCGAGTACAGCTGCAGGTCGTTGCCCTCGCTGTCCTTGAAGGGGATGATCTTGCCCCACGGGTGCTCGCTGATCTCGCCCTGGATGTCGGCACCGCGCTCCTTGAGCGAGGCGACCTCGTCCTCGATGCTGCCGTCCGGCTGGAACGAGACGACCGCGCCGCCGTCGCTCGACTGGCTGGCGGACTCGCGTCCGTTGAGCCCGATCATCAGACCGCCGGCGTCGATCTCGCTCCAGTCGTCGGACTGGTCCTTGACCGTGAGACCGAGCGTGTCGCGGTAGAACGCGACGGCGCGCTCCATGTCGCTGACCGGGACCCAGACTGCTGCGACTCCACTTGCCATGGTGTTTCCTCTCGTCGTGGTGTGCCCTGGACGCTAGGCCGCGTGGTGTCCGCGACGACCCAGCCGCGAGCGGGTTCGGGGTACGCCCAGCACGACGGCGGAGGCTCGGGTGATCGCCACCGTCGGTGCGCGGACCCGACGGGAGGACGACCATGACCGAGATCGTGCACGTGGTGCTCGTGGACTGGGACGGCGAGGACGGGACCGCACCGGAACGCGCGAGCGCCCTCGTCGCCGAACACCTGCCCACCATCGACGGGGTCGTGTCCGTGACGTCCGGGCCGAGCGTCAGCCCCGAGGGGCTCGAGGGCGGCTTCGACTGGGCGCTCGTCGTCCGCTTCCGCGATGCGGCGGCGCGGGACGCGTACCTGCCGCACCCGGCGCACCAGCCGGTGGCGGACCACATCGGGGCGCGGAGCGCGCGGGTGGTCGTCTTCGACGTCGCGGCCTGACTGGACAGACGGACGGAGGGGAGGCCCGTGGCGGTGTCGTCACGGGCCTCCCGTCCGTCGTCAGGGGCGGCCGTCCTCCGCGTCCACGACACCGGGCGTCGGGGTCGTGCCGCTGAAGTCGTCGCGCATCGTGCCGACGCCGCGCTGCGGGTGTGCGCGGTCGAGGTGCTTCGCCCGCGACGCCTTCCGCGGCTCAGGGTCGGTGTGCATGGCGGTGTTCCGGTCCTCCTGCAGGGCGGTCTGCACCTCGCCCTCACGGTTGAACGACCACATCAGCATCGGGTCGCCGACCGGCAGCGGATCGGCCTCGTGCCCGCCCATCGGTGCGCTGTGCCAGGTGTGCCAGGTCTTGCCGTAGGAGTTGACCAGGTGGCCCATCAGCTCGGTCTCGACCGGGATCGGCAGGCCGGGGGCGACGAGCTCGCCCGAGAACACCTCGTGGTTGTGGGGGTGCCAGGACGGCTTCTCGTCCTCGGGCAGCGAGTCGAACAGCCGCTCGGACACGATGTACTCGATGCCGATGAGGTTGGCGTCCGCGGTGTTGCCGTCGAACAGCACGCACTGCAGCATCTCGGCGTTCACCACCTTGCAGTAGTGGTGCGCCTCCATCTGCACGTCGGGTTCGCCCTTCACGCAGTGGAACCCGACGACGTACACGTCGAACCCCTTCAGGGGGTCCGTCGGTTGCAGCAGGTCGGCACCCCGGTCGAGGAGCGCGAGGCGGAAGCCCCCGTCCTCGCCGGGCGGCCGGACCCCCGTCGAACGGTCGTGGACGGCGGGGTTCCGGGGCACCGGTCAGCCCTCCTCGGGCTCCGCCGGCTCGCCGCCGGAGTCCACGTCGCTGTCCTGCTGGGGGTCCTCGGTGGCGTTCCCCGTGGCGGAGCCGTCGGGCAGGTCCTCGGTGCGCTGGGCCTCCTGGTCGGTCACGCCGTCCGGGCCGGTTCCGTTCGTTGCATCGCTCATGCGGCGGACGCTACGCGCGTCGTGGTGCGCGGGAGGTCAGTCGTCCTGCCCGCACCGGGTCAGTCGTCCCGACGGCCGGTGCGCAGGCCCTCGAACTGGTCGTCGCGCCACTCGCCCTCGACGGGCACGCCACCCACCGCCGCCTGCTCCCGGGCGCGGAGTTCGACACGGCGGATCTTGCCGGACACGGTCTTCGGCAGCGCACCGAACTCGACCCGGCGCACCCGCTGCCAGGCGGGCATCGCGGTCCGGGCGTGCGCCAGGATGCTCCGCGCGGTCTCTGCGGTCGGCTCCCACCCGGCGGCGAGCGTGACGTACGCCTTCACGACGTTGAGCCGTGATTCGTGCGGGGCCGGGACGACGGCGGACTCGGCGACCGCGGGGTGCTGGAGCAGGGCGCTCTCGACCTCGAACGGCGACACCTTGTAGTCCGAGGACTTGAAGACGTCGTCCGTCCGCCCGACGAACGTCAGCGAACCGTCCTCGTGTCGGGTGGCGACGTCACCGGTGTGGAAGAACCCACCGCGCAGGGCGTCGTCGGTCCGCTCGGGGGCATCGAGGTACCCGGCCATCAGGTTGACCGGCCGGGTGGTCAGGTCCAGGCAGACCTCGCCCTCGGTGACACCCGGCGCTCCGGTCACCGGGTCCAGGAGCTCGATCGCGACGCCGGGCAGGCCGTGGCCCATCGCCCCGGGGCGGACGGCGTCACCGGGGGCGTTGCCGACGATCGCGGTGGTCTCGGTCTGGCCGTAGCCGTCACGGATCGTCCGACCCCAGGCCTCCTCGACCATCCGGATCACCTCGGGGTTGAGGGGCTCACCGGCGGAGACGACCTCGCGCAGTGCACGTGGGCGGGCGCCGAGGTCGGCCTGGATGAGCAGGCGCCACACGGTCGGCGGAGCGCAGAACGAGGTGACCTCGGCCCGCTCGAGCTGGTGCAGCAGGGCGGTCGGGTCGAAGCGCTGCTGGTTGTGGACGAAGACGGTGGCCTCGGCGATCCAGGGCGCGAAGAAGCAGCTCCATGCGTGCTTGCCCCAGCCGGGGGAGCTGATCGCCAGGTGCACGTCGCCCGGCTGCAGCCCGATCCAGTACATGGTCGTGAGGTGCCCGACCGGGTACGAGGTCTGCGTGTGCACGACCATCTTCGGCTTGTCGGTCGTGCCCGAGGTGAAGTACACCAGGCACGGGTCGGAGGCCGCGGTCACGACCTCCGGGCGCCACTCGTCCGCGGGCGCGGGCTCGCCGAGGTCGGCCGGGTAGGTCGTCCAGCCGTCCGCGCTCCCCCCGACGACGATGCGCGTGAAGTCACCCGTGACGTCGGCGTACTTCGGGGTCTCGCGGAAGGTCGTGACCACGTGGGCGACCCGTCCGCGGTCGATCCGGTCCTGCAGGTCCGCGGCCCCGAGCATGGTCGAGGTCGGCAGGATCACGGCGCCGACCTTCATCACCGCGAGCATCGACTCCCAGAGCTCGAGCTGGTTGTCGAGCATGAGCAGGACGTGGTCGCCCTTGCCGACGCCGAGGTCGTGCAACCGTGCCGCCAGTCGGTCCGAGCGCGCGGACATCTCGGCGTAGGTGGTGTGCGACTCGCGGCCGTCCTCCTCGACGATCACGAGCGCTTCGCGGTCGTTGCCCTGCGCGATGACGTCGAACCAGTCGATCGCCCAGTTGAACGTCTCGCCGACGTCGGGCCAGCGGAAGTCCCGGCGTGCCGCGGCACTGTCGGACCGGGCGTGCAGCAGGACGTCTCGGGCGGCGCGGAAGGCGGAGGCAGGTTCGGTGCGCATCCTCTGACCTTGCCCCATCCCGCTCGGGATGCCCAGCAGGACACAGTCGATAGCGCATCCGAACATGGCGAGTCAACCCCTCGCGGACAGGACGCCGGCGTCCGTACCGTTTCCGATGGTGCGCTCTGTCTGCGCGCCCGGACGGGAAGGACGCGGATGACCACGATCGACGACACCGTGCCCGACCGGGCGGCAGCCGACGACCGCAGCACCGTCCGCATCGAGGCGATCGGCGGTTCTCCCGACACCGCTGTGGTGGACCTCAGTGGGTTCTACGCGGGACGGCACTGGTCCGCGCGGACCACGGACCGACCCTTCTCGTACCGCTACACGGCGGTGGGCGATGCCGACGTCACGCTCCGTCGCTCACAGATCTCCGGATCGATCCGCGGCCTGATCGGCGCGTCCGACGACTACATCGTGCAGTGGCTCACCGCCGGCAACGGGATCCCCGACGTCGTGCACGACCGCGTCCCGATGGCCGGCGACGTCCCGATGCTGTTCCCGACCGCCCGCGAGTTCGTGTTCGAGTACGAGGACTACGACCAGCGCGTGGTCCACATGTCCCGCCGACTGGTGCACGAGGTCGCGGACGAGCTGTTCCACACCGGACAGGTCCCCGACCTCGGCATCGACCACCTGCGCACCCTCGACCCCGCCGCCGTGACGCGGTGGCGGAACAGCCTGGCCCTGCTGTCCCGCGAGCTCCGCGTCGGCGGTGTGGACAGCCTCCTGTGGCACACGTTGACCCGCGGGACGGCCGCCGCGTTCCTCGGGATGTACCCGCCGACCGTCACCGCGCTGCCGCCCGCCGTGCTCCTGCCCCGCCGCGCACGCCTGCGCGCCGCGGTCGAGTTCGTGCACGAGCACGTCGCCGAGCCCCTCAACGTCTCGGACGTCGCCCGGGCCGCGGGGCTCAGCGTCCGCGCCACCCAGGAGGCCTTCCAACGGCACATCGGGATGACCCCGCTCCGCTACCTGCAGCACGTGCGACTCGAACGGGTGCGACGGGAGTTGCTGGAGACGGACGCGACGACGGGATCGGTGCAGGCGATCGCCCGAGCGTGGGGGTTCGCGCACCTCGGCCGGTTCTCCGCCGCGTACCGGAACGCCTACGGCGAGTACCCGCGGAACACCCTGCGGCGCTGACGGCGGGGGCGGCAGCGCCCGCTTCGTCCCGTCTCAGTCGAAGTCGTCGAACTCCTCGGCACGGTGGTCAGGGTCCTCGTGCACCGGCCGGACCGGCCCGGCCAGCACCGCCAGCCGCCGTACGTGCTCGATGAACTCCGCGTCGTCGACGCCTGCGTCGTCGACGCCTGCGTCGTCGCTGCCCGCGTCGTCGCTGCCCGCGTCGTCGCTGTCCGCGTCACGTACGTCGTCCGCTCCGGGCCCGAGGGTGATCTGGCTGGCCGGACCGAGCAGCAGCGTCTCGATGCTCGGTCGTCCGCGCTCGTCGACCGTCGGCACGTCGACCGTGTCGGTCTTCCGGTTCGCCCCGAGGACGGCGGCGTACCTGATGACGGCGTCGGCGGCACCGTCCGTGGTCCGGATCGCCCGGCCGGCGTAATGGATGTCCTTCACCGCCCCAGTGAACGCACCGACGATGGATCCGGTCCCAGGCTCCGACGACCGGTCGTGGAACACGCAGGGGCTCCCCGGTGTTGCACCCGGTACTGTCGCAGCCAGCGTCACGAACCACGGAGGTACCGATGACCACCACCGAGACCGCGATCCTCGCCGGCGGATGTTTCTGGGGAGCACAGCAGCTGCTCCGCCGACGCCCGGGCGTCATCAGCACACGCGTCGGCTACTCCGGCGGCGACGTCCCCAACGCCACCTACCGCAACCACGGCACGCACGCCGAGGCCGTCGAGATCGTCTTCGACCCCTCGGTGATCTCGTACCGGGAACTCCTCGAGTTCTTCTTCCAGATCCACGACCCGTCCACCAAGGACCGGCAGGGCAACGACGTGGGTGTCAGCTACCGTTCGGCGATCTTCTTCGCCTCGGACGAGCAGCGTGACGTCGCGCTCGACACCATCGCGGACGTCGACGCCTCGGGCATCTGGCCGGGCAAGGTCGTCACCGAGGTCGCGCCGGCCGGCCCGTTCTGGGAGGCCGAGGAGGAGCACCAGGACTACCTCGAGAAGGACCCCTACGGGTACACGTGCCACTTCGTGCGCCCGAACTGGGTGCTCCCGAAGCGCAGCGAGACGGCCGCCACGGCCTGACGCCCAGCGCGAGCAGAAACGGGACGGGAGGCCCGGTACCAGCTGGTACCGGGCCTCCCGTCCGTCGTCGGTCGCGTCTACCGCGCGCGCGTCGCGCCGATCGCCCACACCGGCGGCGGCTCCGCGCCGTTCACGGCGTGGTCGCCGACGATCCGCGCCTTGAAGACCCACGGGTTGTGGCTGCCCGCGGTCCGGGCGTTCCGCCAGTGCCGGTCCAGGTTCTTCGTCGTGCTGACGCCGGACGCGGCGAGCGCGTCGAACAGGTGCGAGGTCGCCTGGGTCGCGAGCGACGTGAGTGCGACCTGCGCCTGCGCGGTCGCGAGTTCGGCACGGTCGTTCCGGCGCTCGTCCTCGGCCTCGTCCAGGGCTGCTCCCTCGTACGCGGCCTGCAGCGCCTGCGCTGCCCGGTCGACGATCGCGGCGGCGGCGAAGCCGGCGGACGAGACCTCGCCGACGACCTGCAGGATCTGCGGGTCGGCGGCGAAGGTGTCGGCGTTGCCGTGTGAGAAGACGCGGTTGCGGGTGCGGACGGCGAGGGCGACCTCCCGTTCGGCGGCCAGGACCGACCCGGCCAGGACCGCCAGCAGCACCCCCTGGTAGAAGGCGGTCTGGTACTTGAACCGGTCATCGAACAGGGTGACCGCGTCCGGCTCCACGCGCGCGTCGACGAAGGTGCTCGTGCCGGAGCCGGTGGTCTGCTGACCGAAGCCGTCCCAGTCGTCGCCGTGGGTGACACCGTCCTGGTGGGCGTCGACGATCGCGATCACCCGCTCGCCGGTGTCGGTGCGCTCGGCGTAGGTGTCGATCCAGTCCGCGAAGACGCTCCCCGTGGAGTAGTACTTCTGCCCGCTGATCCGGAACGTGCCGTCGGGCTGCGGGGTGACCTTCGTGATGACGTCGCCGATCTGCACGGCGCCGACCTCGGTCCACGAGTTGCCGGCGATCTCGCCGCGGCCGAAGCGGTCGAGCCAGCGCGCCCGCTCCCCCGAGCGGCCGACCAGACGGTCCTCGACCAGGGCGAAGTGGCCGCGGAGGGCCTGCGGGATGTTGCTGTCGGCGGCGGCGAGCTCCGTCAGCAGCCGGAACAGCTGCGGCAGCGTGGCACCGGCGCCGCCGTGCTCGACGGGGACCCGCAGGGCGCCGAAGCCGGCGGCGGCGAGTTCGCGGATCTCGGCGGTCGGGAGGGTGTGGGTGCGCTCGCGTTCGGAGGCGCCGGCGGCGATCCGGTCGAAGAGCGGGCGGAAGCGCGCGGCGAGGGTCTCGTAGTCGGGCACGGTGTCGGGCACGGCGTGCGGGGTGGTGGTCGTCGTGGTCATGGTTCGTCCGATCTCGTGTGGCGGGCGGTCAGGAGGCTGCGGTCGCGCTGGGCAGGGACGCACCGGCTGGTGTGGTGGCCGGGTCGGTCGCGACGGCCCGGGTGGCCGGGTCGGTCGCGGCGGTCCGGGTGGTCGGGTCGGTCGTGCTCCGTGCGCTGCGGCGGGCCAGGGCGGCTGCGCCGCCGAACACGACCATCTCGCCGAGCACCGCGACGCCGGCGGCGGCCGGTCCCGTCGGCCAGTGGTCGGTGAGTGCGAGCAGCGCCGGCACGAGTGCGGTCAGCGGGCTCGCCAGCACCAGCGCCCACCCGGTGTACGCCGTGATGGACGCCCGGCCGAGCGCCAGGAGCACGAAGAACAGCGCCCACAGCACCGCCCATCCGGCCCACAGCACGGCGAGCACCGGGTCGTCGACGACGTGGATCGCGGCGAACACCACCGCGGCCACGGCGACGAGCCCGCAGAACCAGCCGAGCCCCGCCGATCCGAGGCCCGCGAGCGCGTCCACCCCGACGTACAGGTACGTCAGGCCGAACAGGAACGTCCCGGTGATCGCGAGCAGGGCCGGGAGCGACCCGTCGGCCGTGACTGCGACGGCGGTGCAGAGCAGCAGCTGCAGCCCGCCGATGAGGACGTTGGAGACCCCGCTGTCGCGTCCGGGGACACGTCCGAGCAGGGTGAGGCCGTTGAGCAGCAGCGCGGCCGCGGACAGGATCAAGCAGATGGAGGCCATGCCGAGAAGGTGCCACGCGGTGCGGACGAGCGGGGGAAGATGACCATCGCTTACGGAATGCTGCGGTTCGTGACGCCGCCCGCAGCGCCGGATCGTGCACGCCCCTGTGGGAGGATCGTCCGGTGGATGCCCCTCGACGACCCGTGGCCGTGGTGATCGCCGCCATGAGCGAAGAGGTCTCGGCCTTCACGGACCTGATCGGCGGCGAGCCGGTCCTGCACGGGCCGACCGGCGGCCACGACGAGCACCACCTGCTCGACGTCGACGGTTCCACGGTCGCCGTGCGCCGGAGTGGGATCGGTTTCACGAACGCCACCGCGGCAGTCGCCCACGCCTTCCACGACTTCGGCTCGGGCGTCCCGGTCATCAGCGTCGGGACCGCGGGCGGTCTCGCGCGGGACGTCCAGCTCGGCGACGTCGTCATCGGCGACTGGTACGTGAACCTCAACGCCGACGCCACGGCCTTCGGGTACGCGCTCGGCCAGGTGCCGGGCATGCCGACCGGGTTCACCGGGGACCCGGACCTCGTCCGCCGTGCGCAGGAGGTCCAGACCTCCGACGTGGTCCGTCTGGCATCGATCGGGTCGAGCGAGGTCTTCGTCACCGAGGGTCGTGCCCGCGACCTCCGTCAGGCCTTCCCGACGGTCGCCGCGGTCGACATGGAGTCGGCGGCGATCGCCCAGTTCGCCCACGTGCACGCGATGCCGTTCGTGTCGGTCCGCGGCATCAGCGACCTGTGCGCTCCGGACGGCGACGAGTTCCGGCAGCACCTCGACGACGCGGCCGCCCGGGCCGCCCGGATCGTGCACCGGCTCGTCGTCGGGTTGGCGTCGGGGACGGGTCCGCTGCCTGCTGCGTGAGCGGCACGGGTCGGCAGGACGACTGCCTCGGCAGTGCCGGCGGCCCGACTCCGTGCACCGGTGCTGAGTGGTGGGGACGCGACTCGTCCGACACCGCGACGACCGGGAGGGACGGGGGCGCCCGTCAGGCCGCCCCCGTCCCTGCTTCCGGCCTCAGGAGCCCGGCGGAACCGCCACGGACTGGCGCGCGCCGGCCCGTTCCGCACGCGGTGCGACGAGGGCCGCCACGAGGACGGCGAGCAGGAGCGGCAGCCGTTCGAGGCCGGGCCGGGACGCCACCGGCAGAGACGGTGCGAGCGGCAGCAGCAGTGCCCACAGGACGACGGGTGCGGCGACGAGGAGCCAACGCCAGCCCCGCACGTCGGCCGACCACGACCAGAGCGCCAGACCGAGGACGGGCAGTCCCCAGAACGTGGGCGCCATCGAGTAGGTGTAGTCCACCGGGATGATGCCGAGCAGCGCCCAGATCTCCCACCCGCCGAACGCCACCGCGCCGAGGAGCAGCAGCACGGTGGACACCGCGAGGCGCGTCCGTGGGACACGGGTCACCCGGAGCATCGTGACGACGCCGACCGCTGGCAGGACGGTCCCGAAGAGCGCCTGGATCGTGATGAAGCGGTACCACTGCCAGGACCCGCCCCCGTGGTCCCCGCCGAAGGCGAGGGTGAACGCAGCGCTGAGCAGGATCGACAGGACGACGGCGATGGTCAGGACGGGGACCGCGCCGATCATCGGGCGGGAGGTCGCGGTGGTGGTCATGGTGTTCCCCCAGGTGGAGCGGTGGTGACGGGCGCGGTGGAAGACCGCGGTGGTGAGTGCCCCGAGCGCGAGCCGGAGCGGCGAGAGGTCGAGTTCTGTGGCGTCCCGGACGTCGGCGAGCCACTGTTCTCGGCGGACCGACCGGTGATCGGCGGGCGAGAGGTCGACGGCGACCTCGACGAGGATCTCGGCGAACGTCATGAGGTCACGGTCCGACCGCTCGGGCGTCGCTCCGGTGCCTGCCTGCGGCGGAAGGCGGCACAGGCGTCGACGGCGGCGGCCCGGCCGTCCGTCGTGAACTCGTAGAGCCGTCGTCGCGGCCCGGACCGCTCGGAGTCGGCCTCCCAGGTCGAGGTGATCCAGCCGCGGTCCTCGAGCCGTTCGAGGATCGGGTAGACGGTGCCTGCCGGGCGGTCGGTCGCCTTGATGACGAGCAGCCCCCACACGGAGCCGTCGTGGTCCAGGAGCGCCGCGAGCACGTCGATCGTCGAGGCGGTCACGCGGGTGAGTGGTTCCACTAGGACACCTCCTGGTGCGCAGCGCGGTCGGGGCCGTGCTCGGCGCCCCCGTCGGCCGCGGGGGTGATCTGGCGTGGTGGGTGCCGCATGGTCGTCTCCTCTCGGATCGAGGGGCAAGCCACCCCTCTGTTCTAGCTAGGTAGATTAACGATCCGGAGGTGGCGGGAACAGTCGAAGACGCTCAGGGAAGTCGCCTACGCAGTTCTTGACCGATCGGTCCAGGAAGCGTACGTTCGGGACTGATCGATCCACTACGCGAACGGAGCTCCATCATGAACGCAGCACTCACCGGCAAGACCGCACTGGTGACCGGCGGCACCTCGGGGATCGGCGAGGCGGTCGTCCACCGCTTCGTCGACGAGGGCGCCCACGTCTTCGTCACCGGCCGTCGGCAGGCGCAGCTCGACGCCGTCCAGGCCGAGTTCGGTGACGCCGTCACCGCGGTCCGGGCGGACGCCTCCGACCCGGCCGACGTGCGCACGCTCTTCGAGGTGATCGCAGTGCGCGGCACCGGACTCGACGCGGTGCACGCCAATGCCGGACTGGGCGAGTTCAAGCCACTCGCCGAGGTGACGGCCGAGGACATCGACAACGCCTTCGCAACGAACGTGCGCGGCACCACGCTGACGATCCAGGGCGCCCTGCCCCTGCTGAACGAGGGTGCCGCGATCGTGGTGACCGGCTCGACCGCGGCGTCCGGCACGGAGCGCCACTTCGGGCTCTACGGTGGTTCCAAGGCGGCAGTCGCGGCGATGACCCGCACGTGGGCGGCCGACCTGGCTCCTCGTGGGATCCGCATCAACACCATCGTCCCCGGCCCCACCGAGACGCCCGGCCTCAAGGGCCTCGCGCCGAGCGACCCGGACGCCCTCCTGGCGCAGATCGCCTCCGGGGTCGCGCTCGGTCGACTACTCCGGCCCGAGGAGATCGCCGCCACCGTCCTGTTCCTGGTCTCCGACCAGAGCTCGGGCATGACCGGCAGCGAGGTCCTGGTCGACGGGGGCGCCTCGATCGTCTGACGGCAAGACCGGCGCCGGACCGGGCTCGGACGGTGCACCACCCGAGCCGAGGCCATGCCCGCTGCGTCATGATGGTCACGACAGCCCCGCAGCAGACCAGGAGGACGACCGTGCCGAGACCTCGGACGTTCGACGAAGCCGACGTCGTCGCACGCGCCCGGAAGGCGTTCGCCGAGACGGGCTACGCCGGGACGTCCCTCGACACCCTCCTCGAGGCCACCGGTCTCGCGCGACAGAGCCTCTACAACGCCTTCGGCGGCAAGAAGGAACTGTTCATGCGGGCGTTCCTCAGCGACGCCGCCGAGGCGGTCGACGCCGTCGAGTCGATCCGCCACGGCTCGGACAGCCCGATCGGGCGGATCCGGGCGCAACTCGTGAAGGTCGCCGTCGAACACGGGGCATCGCAGGCTCCCCCGTCGCTCTTCACGAAGGCCGCCGTCGAGCTGGCGACGCAGGACGCCGAGGTCGCCGCCACCGTCGCTGCCTCGTTCGACGCCATGCGGGACCACTACGGCGCCTGCATCGCGGAGGCGCAGGACGCCGGGGAGATCGAAGGCACAGCCGACTCCGGCTCGTTGGGAGCGTACTTCTGCGCGGTCATCGAGGGGATGTCCACCCTCGGCGGATCCGGCGTCTCCCGCGCGACGCTGCTCGACATCGGGCTGACCAGCCTCGCCGCGGTCCCGATCACCGACCTGGGACGCGAGCACCTCGGCACGGCCGACGGCGACTGGTCCTGACGGACGACGGCGTCACGGCGACGACGACGCGTTCCCCGTGAGCAGACGGGAGGCGCGGTGCCACCTGGCACCGCGCCTCCCGTCTGTCAGACGACCTTCCCGCGTCGCGATCAGCGACCGGCGAGCTCGTCGTCGGTGACGTGTTCCTTCCACGTCGTCGCGACGCTCGGGTCCTCACCGAGTTCGAGGAACGCGATGTGCTCCATGAAGCCGTCCTCGGGGGCCGAGTGGAAGTGCTCCTCGCCCGGGGCCGTGTACAGGGTCTGCCCGGCGTGGACCTCGATGATCTCGCCGTCGCGCGTCCCGAACCGAGCGATGCCGGCGGTGACGTGCAGGTACTGACCCTTCTCGTGGGAGTGCCACGCGGTGCGGGCGCCGGGCGCGAACCGGACGAGCGCCGCGGTGGCGTGCTGGTCCGCCTCGTGCGGGGCGACGATCATGTCCACCCAGACGTCGCCCGCGAACTGCTCCGGCGGGTTCTTCTGGGTCGGGGTGTGGGGTTCGATGTTCATGCCTGTTCCTTTCCGTTGTCGGCGGGAGCGCCGTCGTTGACGGCGGCGAGGCCGTTGCGGGTGCGGGTAGCCGACGTACGGCACGAGGACGGTGAGCACGTCGAGCAGGTCCTGCCGGGTGTTGCCGACGTTGCGGTTCATCGCGACGTGTCCGGCGACCTGGGCATCGGCACCGCCGAGGCCGACGAGGACCGCGAACGTCAGGAGCTCGCGGCGCTGCACGTCCAGTCCGGTGCGGGTGTAGTAGTCACCGAAGCAGTTGCCGGACAGGAACTCCTGGACGTGGACGGCATCGGCGGGAGCGATCTCGCTCTGCGTCGCCCGTCCGACGGCGAGCTGCATCGTCAACCGGTCCGCGCGGGACAGCGAGGTGTGGCGGAGTACCTCGTCGAAGGCGAAGTCCTGGGAGAGCTCGATGAACTCGGGGCCCGTCGTGGCGAGGTCGGACGGGCTGCCGGAGAGGACCGTCACCACCTCCTGCCGTGCCGCGTCACGGATGGGCATGGTGCTGTTCCCTTCCTCGCCGGCCGCCACCTGCGCGACCGTGTCCGACGGTAGGCCGAGGCGCTGCGCGGAGAGATGCTCCACCAGAGCACCCCTCCGCGACCACGAAGCTCGTACGGTCGTCCACCATGACCAGCAACCGCAACCAGACCCTGCTCCGTCCGCGCTCCCTGCGACGCGTCGCGGGCATCCCGGTCGTGCTCGCCGTCGCGGTACTGCTCGCTGGATGCACCTCAGCCTCCCAAGCGGGCAGGTCCGGCTCCGCCCCCGGGGACACCTCGACCGGCAGCCGTTCGGCAACGGCCGAGGCCACCGACAACTCCGCGGGTGGCGGTCCAGCAGGGCGCCGGTGATGACGACTCTGGGCGTGGTTCCACCGCCCGTCGGGTTCAACAGGATCTGGCTCGAGGCGGAGCCCATCGAGCACGTCCACGCAGCATGACCGACCCCTGCGGGAGAGCACGACATCGAGCTGGTCGTCGCGTTCACCCGAACGTTCGACGCTCGGATCGGGAGAGAACGAAGGCCCTCAGGCTGGACCTGAGGGCCTTCGACGATGCTGCAGGTGCGCGGGACGACTGGGTGAGCGTCGTGCAGCAGCGTTGCGACCGCGGCCGGACTACGGGCGCAAGACCATGTGCTGCGCGAGAACGTCGGCGATGGGGACGCACTCGCCGACGGTGTTCACCTGGTCGAAGTAGTCGTACCAGCCCGAGGCGTTCACGACGTCGAAGAACGCGCTGACCGAGGCCTCATCCGACATCTCCCAGACGGCGAACCAGTTGTGCGCTGTCGCTGACGGCGCTGCCCGTGTGGCACTCGCGCCAAGACAGCGCACTCCGATCTCTTCGAGTTCCGTCAACGTCGCGCCGACGGTCGTGAAGAGCGCCCCGCGCTCCTCGATCGATGCATCAAGGAACGCCTGCTTCGGCGTCCACTGCTCGATGACTGTGTACATGCCGTTCTCCGATCATTGAGTTCGAGCCGCGACGGTACGGACTGAACGGTTGTGATCTTGACGACGGATCATGAAACCGTCATCGGTGGTCCCACGTACCTGCCCCACGACGAGCTCCTTCCCCGATGGGCGGGCAGGGCCGCGACCGGCACGTGCTCGGCGAGCGGGAGCGCGCGGTGGAGGCGGGCGAGAGGTACGCGGCGACCTCGACGATGACCTCCGCCATGGTCACGAGATCACGGGCTGCCCGCTCGGGCGGCGCTCAGGCACCTGCCGTCGACGGAACACGGCCCGAGCCTCGCTTGCGGCAGCGCGCCCATCAGGCGTGAATTCGTAGAGCCGCCGGCGCGGTCCGGACCGTTCGGTGTCGTCCTCCCAGGTGGACGTGATCCATCCACGACTCTCCAGGCGTTCCAGGATCGGGTAGACGGTACCGGCCGGCCGCTCGGTCGACTTGATCACGAGCAGCCCCCAGACCGGACCGTCGTGGTCGAGGAGTGCGGAGAGCACGTCGATCGTCGACGCGGTGACGCGGGTGAGTGGCTCCATCACGCGGTCACCCGCCGTGCGTCGGAGCGACCCTCGAGGAACGGCAGCGCCAGGGCGACGACGACGGTCACCACCAACGGGACGGTGAAGGCGAGCATCCGCTCCGTCTCCCAGACGGCCGACCGGGCCAGCGTCGGCACATCGAGCGCGGCTTGCGCTCCGCGCACTGCCACGTCGAGCGCGATCAGCACCACGGCGGGGGCCGCAACGAGCCACCAGATGCGCGTTCTGGCCCGGTTCGCCACGAACCATGCCGCGAGCAGCCCGGCGAACCCGACACCCGCGCAGACGACCCACACGCTGCCGCCCAATGCCGTGCCGACCAGCAGCGAGCCGGAACCGGCGACGGCGAGCACGGCGGCGGCCCAGCGACGACGCCCCACCGCCACCCGCGACAGGGCGACGAGCACCAGGCTGACCGGGACGATGACCCCGAGTGCGAGCTGCAGGACCCCGCCGACGCGCTGCTGCTGCGTGCTGGTCCAGACGAAGAACACGGTCCGCTGCAGCACGGACGAGGTGACGACGGACAACACCGCAGCGGTGATGAGCAGTCGCGCAGCGCGGCCGTGCGGCGTGTGGAGCGCGGTCATGGATCCTCCTGGATGGGGGCGTGCGGAGCGGTGGAAGGCAGCGGTCAGGACCATCCCCAGCACGAGGCCACGAGGCGGGACGCCGACCTCGGTCGCACCGAAGACATCGGCGTGCCACTGCTCGCGGCGGTCCTCGCGGACCTCGGCGGGCGACAAGTCGGCCGCACGGTCCACCCACCAGTGGGCTGTCCGGGCGGTTCGTCGTGGTTCGTGGTGCAAGGGCGGTCCTCTCTCACGGGGCGCGGTGCTCGCGCCCGACGTTGTCTCTATCTATATCGCATAAGCCGGTCATGACGCTGCGTCGTGACCGGATCGTGTCCTCGACCGGCACGGTGAGCCCGAGGACCGAGGGCGTTGATCTCAGTGGCTTCACGGGCGCGCCCCCTGGTCCGCAGATGGAGGATGCGGGCGACCGGGATCGGCTGCACCCGATCGATCGGACGCGGTCCACTTGAACGCGTCTGCTCAGAGCAGCCCACCAGTGGAGAAGGAACACGATGGACATCAGGAATGGGGCTTCCCAGCCCGCCGCACCCCGAGGACGCGGGTTCGGTCACGGCGCCGGCTTCTGGATCGCGGCGGCGACGTTCTTCGTCGTGATGGCCTACAGCACCGCCCCGACACCGCTCTGGGGGCTGCTCCAGCAGCGTGACGGCTTCTCGACCTTCGCGATCACGATCGCGTTCGCCGCGTACGCCGTCGGTGTCGTCATCAGTCTCTTCCTCGTCGGGCACCTCGGCGACACCGTCGGTCGGCGTCCGCTGGTGGGGGCTGGAGTCGTGGTCGAGCTGGTGTCAGCAGTGGTGTTCCTGGTGTGGCCAGCACTCTCCGGGCTGATAGTGGCGCGGGTCCTCTCCGGCCTCGGGGTCGGCATGCTCACCGCGACGATCACCGCACACATCATGGAGCTCCACCGACGACACCGTCCGGGCTCCACCCCGGCCAGGGGACAGATCGTCTCGGGTGCCGCGAATCTGGGCGGGTTCGGTGCCGGTGCCTTGGTCTCCGGTGTGCTGGCGCAGTGGGCGCCGGCTCCGACGGTCACTCCGTTCGCGGTGTTCCTGGTGTTGATGGTGCTCGCACTCGTGGGGATCACTCTGGTGCCCGAGACTGCGTCGTCGCAGGAGGTGCGCGCTCCGTACCGGCCGCAGCGGATCCGGGTCCCGGCGGATGCGCGCGGAGTCTTCCTCCTCGCGGGCGGGATCACGTTCGCCGCGTTCGCGGTCCTCGGACTCTTCACTTCCCTCGTCCCGGTCGTCGTCGCCGGACAGCTGCACATCACCTCCCCCGCGGCTTCGGGATCGGTCGTGTTCGTCACGTTCACAGCGGGAGCGGTCGCGCAGATCCTGTTGCGCGCGATCCCGCCCCGCCGGAAGATCGGCATCGGTGCAGGACTGCTGGCCGTAGGGATCGCCCTGGTCACGGTGGTCGTCGTCACGTCCGGCGGCCTCGCGTCGTTCTTCGTCGGCGGGATCGTCAGCGGCGCTGGCGCCGGCCTGCTGTTCACGGCCGCACTCGCTACCGCCGGCGGACTCGCCGCGCCCGAGCACCGCGGCGAGGTCCTCGCCGGGATCTTCCTCGTCGGGTACATCGGCCTCACCGTTCCAGTGGTCGGCATCGGCGTCGCGACCCTGATGGTCAGCCTCACCACCGCGCTCACGGGCTTCGCGGTGGTGATCATCGCTGCCGCACTCTTGACCGCCGTGCCGCTCGTCGTGGCGACGGGGCGCCGCGCTGCCTGACGGACTGCGGGCAACAGCGAGAGGGGGCGCGGCCTGCTGGTCGTTCCCCCTCTCGCTGCTGGAGCCACCCATCCATCAGCCGGCTCGTACCGCTCCCCCAGCGAGGTCCGTCGACAGTGCCTCGAGGCGTGCAAGCGCATCGGTCACGGGGGGCAGGTCCCCGATGCGTGCGGCGGTCCACCGGGCCGACAGCGCCATCCGGTCGTCCTGGAGAAGTCGGCGCAGCACCGGGCCGATGGCCACAGGGTCGCGCTCGACGAGCGCCGATCCGGCCGCGACTGCGCGCGCGGCGTTCACCTCGTGGTCCGCGCCCTGCGGCACCACGACCATCGGGACACCGAGCGTCAAGGCCCCCAGTACCGTCCCGGCACCGCCGACGGTGACGACGGCGTCGACAGCGTCGAGCAGCTCTGTGAGTGCTCGGAACGGGACGTTGAGGACGGTCACCGCCGACCCCGGTTCGATCACCGCACCGACGCCGTTCACCGCAGTGACGACCAGGTCGGCGGCGAGGTCGGTCGCCCGGATGGAAGCGATCACCCGGTCGAGGAGGTGCTGGTCGGTGAACACGGTGCCCATGGTCACCAGGACCCGCCGCCGCCCGTCGGCGGCCTCCGGCAGGTCGACGACCTCGTCAGCGGCTGACGGGTGACGACGGTGGGGTTCCGGACGCATCGAGATCCGCTGCCCAGGCCGTTGCGTCGCCGCGTCCTCCAGGAAAGACGGGTAGGCGTCGATCCAGGCGGTCACCGCAGGGAGCACCACACCACGGTCACGTGATGCCCGATCCACTGCCGCAGCCATCGCGATGCGCACCGCCTCCGACCGTTCAGGTCCGTACGTGTGCCGGAAGAACGGCACACTCAACGCCTCCGCGACGTACGGGCCGACGTGGTCGGAGCTCTCACTGACCACCACGTCCGGCTGCCACGCACGCGCAACGCGGACCGCATCGTCCGCGTCGTTGCCCACCCGGCGGACTGCGAAGTACTCCGCGATCACGTCCGGCCGTGGTTCGGTCGCAGGGCTCACCCCGGTCTGTCGACGCATGACCTGCATCGCCTCGAGCGTCGGGAGTCCCGCAGAGAGCACATCGATGTCCGGGCTCGCTTCCGCGGCGATGAACGAGCTGGCTGCGGCGGCCGTGATGACGGCGACGTGATGACCCGCGGCGAGGGCAGCGCGCATGAGCGGGATCATCGGGATGATGTGACCGGGAAGCGGGTTCGCGGCGAAGGCGATGCGCATGGTGAGCTCCGATGGGAGTCGAGGTGCAGGGACTTGGACGGACCGTCAGAGGCTGACGGTCCTGAGAGGTGCACGCATCAGTGCGACCACGGAGTGCTGATCTCTGCTGCGGAACCGGAATCCGATCAGCTCCGGGTGTTGCATCCGGGTGTCCGCCGGACACAAACAGGTGAACGACCGAAAGGACCACCAGTGGCCCACGACTTCACCTCGATCTACCGAGAGCACTACCCGTCCGTCCTCCGCTTCGTCGCGCGCAGGGCGCCGACGGCTGATGTCGACGACATCGTCGCCGAGACCTTCACCACCGCCTGGCACAAGCAGGAGGAGATGGCGGTCGCTCCCCTGCCGTGGTTGTACCGGACTGCCAGGAACACCATGCTCAACGCCGTCCGGGCCCAGGGGCGGCGAAGCGCGCTGCACGTCCGCATCGCCGGCGACTCCGCCTCCGACGCCTCCCGCGACCCTGCAGCCCTCGTCGGCGAACGTCGGCGCCTGGCCGATGCGTGGCACCAGCTCGACGCCCTCGACCGTGAGGTGCTCGCGCTCCAAGCGTGGGAGGGGATGACTGCCGCCGAATCGGCGGCGGTCCTCGGCATCTCCCGTGCCGCTTGCTCCATGCGCTCCTCACGGGCCCGACGGCGGCTTGGCACGTTCCTCTCCGCCTTCGATGCGGACGCATCGGATGACCACAGCCCGGTGGCTCCTCCCGGCATCCCCAGCACGACGAACGGAAGCTCCCATGTTTGACGTCCACGAACTCCTCCAGCGCCACGACGCAGAACCCGCCCGCCCGCTGACTCCTCAGGAGGCCGACCGCGCCGATGCGTTGCTTCGCGCGATCAGTGCCACACCGCCGGACTGGGCCACCACTCGTCCGGCGCCCTCGAAGCGTCGGACGCATCGTGCCCGTCCGTGGATGCTCGCCGGGGCGCTGACCGTGGCTGCCGCAGTCGGCGGTGTGAGTCTCATCGGGACCGGGCCGCTCGCGCACCTGGTGCACGTCATCGGCGGTTCTGCGAACTCGGCGACGTTGACCACTGCACAGGTCAGTTCATGGACCCCGATCGCGTCGACACCCCCGGCGACCACGGATGTCCATGACCTCGCCGTCCAGTGCTTGCGCGGGTACGCCGAGCATGAGTTGACACCCCGTGAAGCTGCCGTCGTCACCGTGACGAACGTCGAACAGCGGGGCGAAGTGACGAGTCTGATCTCCTCTGGCGGTGCCGGTGCACCGCGCGTGTGGTGCCTTGCTGGCCCGAACGGCATCGCGACGTCGGAACGCATCGACGACGCTGCCTCGCCCCTCAAGACGCTCCGTCCGCAATCGCTGAACCTGCAGACGTTCGGTGGTCAGGGGGACGATGACAACGCGACGATGAGCGGGTACGGACAGGCAGGATCCGACGTCACCTCGCTCACCATCGAGATGCCGGGCCACCCGGCGGTGACCACGTCCGTGGACGACGGCCTGTGGTCCATGTGGTGGCCTTCGCCTGGCCTCCGGACCCTGCCGGACCTCGGCGCGATCACGTTGACCTGGACGACGAAGGACGGGACGCAACACACCGGGACCGCCCAGGACCTCACGTGGGACCGGGTCCGCTGACGCGCCACTCCGCCCGCAAGGGTCTCGACGACGGAAGAGGGACCGCCGGCCGGCTACGCGGCCGGCGATCCCGACCCGGGCCGCGCGGCTCTCACAGCGCACGACCCGGGGCGGGGACGATCCCGACGACGTCCACCAGCACGACTTCGACGGGAGGAGGCAACCCGACCACGAACATCCGCACGATCACCGGGATCCGCGGGTCGGACACGGTCGATCTGCTGATGACCGGTGTTCCCACGGAGGCACGGAGACCGCCGCTCGGTGACCGTTGAGCGATGCACCTCACGGATGAGGACACGAGCAGACTGAACGAGGAGCACGAGCATGTTGCACGATCCGGTCGTCTCCGTCCGTGGAATCCGCGCCCGGAACGCGCTCCGACTCCGCATGGACATCGCGGAGTCCGGCCTGGAGCTGTTCGAGCGACACGGCTACGACAGGACCACGCTCGAGGACATCGCACGCCACTCCGGGGTCAGCGTGTCGACACTCCACCGGTACTACTCCGCGAAGGACAGGATCCTCGTCGGACACCCGCGGCTCTACATCGGTGGCCTGTCAGCACTGTTCGGTGCGAGTGCGCCAGGCACTTCCCTCGACACCGCTCTCGAGGACGCCGTGCTCGCCTTCCTCAGGCGGGCCGATTCCGACCGGCTGTTCCTCCGGCGGATCCGTACCCTCATCGACCAGGTGCCGTCCGCGCAGGCACGCGTGCACGATTTCTTCTCGCGTGAGAACGAGATGCTCGCACGTGCCGTCCGCGACCGCGCGATCAGCCGGGAAACCGGGAACGCGCCGCTCCCGTACTCGGCGGCGATCGCAGCCGGCAGCGCGATGATGATCGTGACCACCGCTCTGGATGTCGCGAGGACGCAGCCGCACCGGGCGGCCAGGGACATCGGGCTCGAACTCATCGACACGTTCCACGCTGCTCCGCTCGGGGAACACCACGCCGTCCTCAGCGGAACCACCGACGCGCGGCCTGCGCCGCACGGCAGAGACTGCCGACACCGCGGGCCAGTCCGCCCGTCGGCGTCCGTCGTCACCGCGGCGGGACCCGCTTTCCAGGAGGCACGCAATGACCCCGACATCACCACCCCCGGTTCTCCCGGAGACGCCCTTCTCATCTGAAGACATCCTGCGGCTCACCGCGATGCTCGACGGAACGGCCCTCACCCCGGACGACGAGGAGTACCTCGCCGCGTGCACCGGGTACAACCTGGCGAGCCACCGACGACCCGATCTCGTCGTCCTCACCGAGAGCGCGGCTGACGTCGTGCTCGCTGTCACGTTCGCGAACGACCACGGTCTCCCGATCGCCGTCGTCGCGACCGGCCACCACGGAGTAGCACCGCTCGAGCACGGCCTGCTCGTCAACACGAGTCGGATGAACGACGTCGAGGTCGACGGACCCGGTCGACGGGCGACCGTCGGCGCCGGCGCCCGGTGGAACGACGTCGTCCCGAAGACTGCGCAGCACCATCTGACGCCGATCCACGGGTCCTCCGGTCACGTCGGCGTCGTCGGCTTCACGCTCGGTGGCGGCCTCAGCCCGATCCTCGGCCGGAAGTACGGGTGGGGTGCACATCACGTCATCGCGCTCGACGTGGTCACGGCCGACGGCACGCTCCTCCACGCGGACGCCTCCGAGAACAGCGAGCTGTTCTGGGCCATCCGCGGCGGCCGGAGCTCGATCGGGATCGTCACGGGGATGGAGATCGAACTGTTCCCCGTCAGTCGGTTCGTCGGTGGCGGCCTCTTCTTCGACGGCGCCCATGCTGAAGCGGTGCTCGCCGCGTTCGCGCGGGTGACCGCTGACGCGCCCGACGAGTTGACGCTGTCCGTCGCGTTCCTGCGTCTCCCGCCCGTTCCTGGCATCCCGGAGATGCTCGCCGGACGTTTCGTCCTGCACGTGCGTGTCGCACTCATCAAGTCGGCGGAGGACATCGACCTGCTGCTGGCGCCGCTCCGCAACGCGGCACCGCTCCTGCTGGACACCGTGCAGGAGACGCCGTCCGAGGGGTTCGAGCGCGTCCACAACGACCCGGTCGACCCCGCTCCGTTCTCGGAGGACACGTCGATGCTCACCGGATTGACCTCGGACGTGCAACAGGCGCTCCTCGAGCAGGTCGGACCGGAATCGGGTACCGGCCTGCACATCGTCGAGCTCCGCCACATCGGTGGCGCCCTCGCCCGAACACCGCAGACGGGGCGCACGATCTCCACCGCTGATGCTGCGTACGTGCTCTGGGCGGTGTCGATCGGCATGCCCGACGACGACGCGACGGGGATCGCCGAAACCCACCACGTCGTCGAAGCGATGGCCGGGTGGAGCACCGGCACGCGCTACCTCAACTTCGCTCCGGAGGACGGCCGACCCGAAGCCGCGTTCTCGACGGACGACTGGGCGCGTCTCCGACGCGTCAAGACGGCCGTCGACCCGCGCGACGTCTTCCGCACTGAACGACCGCGTCCGCGGTCCTGACCCCTGACAGCAAGGAACACCACCATGACCATCGAATCGATCACGACCGCGGTCTCTGCCGAGACCGAACGCACCCTCGCTCCGATCCCGCTCGCCTGGGCCCGCGCACTCGACACGGCCGCTGCCGAGGTGCTCCAGGGTCTGCTGACCGAGGACGTCGTCGTCGACCTCACCCCCGCGACCACGAAGATCGGCCTCGAGTTCCCCGTCCTCACCGGTCGGGACACCGTCATCGCGAACATGATCGGCGCCGTCGGCCCGCTCGACACCATGCACATGGTCTCGAACGTCACCTACCGTGCCCAGGGCGACGGCTACCGCATCGAGGCCTACGCACTCGCGCAGCACTTCCTCCCGGGCGCCGGACCGGAAGCTTCCGCGACCCGGCGCGCGCTCATGGGCAACACGTGGACGTTCACCGTCCGCAACACTCCGGACGGCCCCCGCGTCGCGCGCTTCGTCATGGACTGCCTCTGGATGGAGGGCGATCCCATGGTCCTGCTCGCCGCGGTGAGCTGAGGCTGCTGCAGCCGCGCACTGAGACGTTCGCTGAGAGGTCCTTCGAACGCCGGCCCCTCACCTCGATCGGGTGGGGGGCCGCGTCCTCACCGCGGGATGACCCGACCGAGCACGACCGGGTCGGCGAGCAACGCCAGGATGCGATCGCCCGCGGCGACTGCGCCGCCCTCGCCTCCACCACTGGGCTGCAATGCCGCGACGACGATGGTGAACGCGAACTCCGCGGCGAGGTGGCTCTCCTCGTCGGGATGATCGGGTGCGAGTCGCTCACGTACCGCCTCCGCGAGGAGCGCGGACTCCCGGTGGGCCGAGTCCCACATCCTGGCACGTGCGACCGGGACCTGATCGATGATCGCGCGGATCCGGCTCACGACGTCGCGCGATTCGTCAGCGCCGATCAGCAACGCCCGAACGGATGCGCCGAGCGACTCTGCCACGGATTCGGATGTTGGCCTCGACCGGAACGTCCGAGCGAGCGTCCCGATCTCCATCATCGGATGGTCGACCAGGAGGCTGTCCTTGGTCGGGAAGTACCGGTGCAGTGTCGATACGCTCACGCCCGCCCGCCGAGCCAACTCGTCGAGCGTCGTCGCCTCGTACCCATGCGCCTCGAACAGCTCGAGCGCGGCGTCCGCGATCCACGACCGCGTGTGCTCCGCGTTGCGCTCACGGACCCCCACAGTTACAAGGTCGCCTTCGGTGCGATGAGGGCGGTGGTCAGCTGCGCTCCGAGCCAGGACCGCACGCGGTCCGCCGACCAGCCGCGGTCGCGCAGGACCTTCCAGCGGCCGAACCCGAGGTAGAACCAGAGGACGTCGGCGGCGTCCTCGGCGCTGACGTCGGCACGCAGGCACCCCAGGGCTTCGAGTCGTCGGCCCGCCTCGCGCACGCGCGCCTCGTACAGCTGCTCGAGCCGACGGATCGACTCCAGGATCACCGGATCGGCCGCGACGTTGCTGTACACCTCGCCCAGCAGCCAGGCGTGCTCGATGAAGAGCGACTCGACCAGACGCTCGAGCCCCGCGACGACCTCCTCCGCCGTCGCCGCCTCGGTGCCGTCCCCCTCGGCCGCACTGCGGAAGGCATCGGCGGCGGCCGACTCGACGAGGGCGATGAGCAGTTGCGGCTTGCCGCCGACGCTCGTGTAGACCGTGTTGACCGCGACGTCGGCACGCGCAGCGATGCCTGCGATCGTCGCGCGGACGTAGCCGTGTTCCTGGTAGGCGGCGAGCGCCGCGTCGAGGACGATGCGACGCGTCTCGGCTGCGGACGATGCCCGACGCTGGGACCGGTACGGACGTGTCTCCACCCGCCGAACCCTACTGCACCGGTCCGGCAGAGGAGGTTCGGTGGGAGCGGCGGTGTGCTGAGGAGTCGCTCGCCGGCGAGCCCTCTGACGCGGGCACGGGTGCGAGGACAGTCGCGGCGATCTGCTCGTCGAGCCACGAGCGGGCACGGTCGGCGTCCCACCCTCGCTCGCAGAGGGTCTTCCACTGGCGGAAGCCGAAGGAGAACCAGAGGACGTCGGTGGCCTCGTCGACCCCCAGCCCGGGACGCAACCGACCGAGCACCTCGAGCTGCCGCGCGACCTGCGCCATGTGGCCGGAGTGGATCGCCTCGACCTCCTGGAGGGCACCGGCGATCGCGGGATCCGCCGGTGCATGTCCCCAGAGCTGGTCGAGGAGCCAGGTGTGCTCGCTGTACAGCGAACCGACCACCCGGCTGATCCGGCCGAGCACCTCCTCCGCCGTTGATCCGACGGCGGTCGGCACGTCCTCGTCGACGCGCGCGAACGCCTCGGCAGCGGCTGACCGGACGAGCGCGACGAGCAGTTGCGGCTTGCCACCGACGCTCGTGTAGACGGTGTTCACCGCCACGTCGGCGCGGGCCGCGATGCCCGCGATCGTGGCGCGGGCGTAGCCGTGTTCGCGGTACGCGGCGAGCGCTGCGTCGAGGATGATGCGACGCGTCTCGGCAGCCGATGACGCGCGACGGCGGGAGCGGTACGGACGTGTCTCCACCGGTCGGAGTTTACTGCACCGGCTCCGGGGCCCGGGGTCGACGTCGAGGCGATGGTGGGTCAGGCAAGGCCCGAGTCCCAGCCCTCACCCGGCCCGATCGGGCGGCGCATGGCTGTCGGTTCCTGCTGACCGGTCCCGCGGGAGGACCCGGCGGTGGTGAGTTCTGCCAGGGTGTCCCAGATGACGTCGACCGGGTCCGGGAGGGCGTTCATCCGGTCGCGCAGGAACTCGCTGCCACGACGTGTGCGGTCGTCGGCCAGCACCCGTCGAACAGCTCCGCGGACCTGTTCCGGTGTGGGTGTCCCGGTGCGGAGGTCGATCCCGCACCCGGCCCATTGGACGCGTGCCGCGATCTCCGGCTTGTCCTCGGTGGCACCAGCCACCACCAGCGGGAGACCGGCCGCGATGGCCCGTTGGACGCCGCCGAATCCCCCGTTCGTCACGAACACGGCGCACCTCGGCAGGAGTTCGTCGTACGGTACGTACTCCTCGACCCGGGCGTTGGCTGGGAGACGGCCCCCCATGGCACGGACGACGTCGTCGACCGGGCGGCCACCGGTCGCGGCGACGACGAGGACGTCCTCGTCTGCGAGAGCACGGAGCGTCGGGACGATGACCCGCCCGAGGTCACGGTTGTCCATGGTGCCCTGCGACACGTGCACGACCGGGCGGCCGGAGTCGAGGTCCGCCCACCAGCCCGGCACCCCGGTGCTCACGCGGTGCCGATGGCGCATCGGACCGACGAAGCGGACCGTGTCCGGCAGGTCCCGGCGCGGGTACTCGAGCTCCGCGATGCTGAGCTGGAACAGCCGGTCGTAGGAGACGTAGGGGTGGTCGTAGAACGAGACCGTGGTGGGCGGCTCGCCGATCTCGGCCAACGCCTCGTCCACAGCGATCCCGATCGGTCTCAGCGGGCCGCGGAGCAGGAAGCTGGTCAGTGCTCGGTTCCGGAGACGGCCGACGGCGGTCTTCGCGGGCGCGAGCACCAGGCCGAACGGTCCGGTGTCGACACTGGTCATCACGACCGGGATGGGGGACACCCCGATGACCGGCAACCGCTCGGCAGCCGGACGCGACGAGTACGGAGCGAGCCCCGTGAAGGTGGCATCGCCGATGATCCCGTCGAACCGGTGCGAAGCGAGCAGCGCCCGGACGGCACGCCATTGGCCGGGGAGCACCCGAGCGAACATGCCGATCACCTCGTGGCGCATCGCGGCGAGGCCCTTGATCGCTTGCCGACCGGGGAGCCACTCCTCCAGGTCGCTGTCGTCGTAGTCGGCCTCGGCTGGGAGGGGCTCGAAGGTGAGACCAGAGCGGAGCACGGCGTCCTCGTACCGGCGCCCGGTCAGCACGGTGACGTCGGCTCCTCGGCTCAGGAGCCCCCGTCCGAGTTCGATCACGGGCATGACGTGACCGTGCATGGGCGGTGCGCACAAGAGGAACGAAGGCATGGTCGCGATGTTCGCGGGTATCCGGCGCCACCGCCTCAGTAGATCCTCGCAATCACCATGCGTACGAGTACTGATGCGGTGACACATGCGCGGATGGTCCTGTTGACACCGTGGAACCAGACATCGAACCAACGGCAGGTGGAGCCGCTCCGTCTCCGAGAAGGCCTGCGTGCGGCGCCTGGATCGTTGCGCCTGCGCTCGTCGTCCTGATCGGCTCGTCGATCGCGTTCGGCCTGCAGCCGCTGCAGATCGCGAACGAGGTCTCCACGCCGGTCGTCGCCGTGTACGAGCACCTCCTGTGCGGGATGCTGCACGCCGTCAACGACATCGCTGACACCGGTTCCTCCTGCCACTGACAGCGGCAGGCAGGAGTCGGTGCACGCGGTGGCTCACGCCGACTGTACCGACGCGACCTCGTGGAGGTTCAGCGCCAGCTGCGTGCGCGACCGCACCCCGAGCTTCCGGTAGACCGCGGCGAGATGGGTCTCGACCGTCCGCACGCTGAGGAACAACGACGCGGCGACCTCCCGGTTCGACTGCCCGGCAGCCGCCGCCCACGCCACGCGCTGTTCCGCGGGGGTCAGGCGAGCCCTGCCGTCAGCCTCCTCCAGGCGGACCCGTGCCGTCTCCGTCCGAGCGAGCAGGCGCGGGTCACCGATCCGGCCCGCCAGTTCCGTAGCGGTCTCCAGGACGTGCAGGCCGCGTGCGGCCT
Source organism: Curtobacterium sp. MCBD17_030 (assembly GCF_003224255.1). Classification (NCBI taxonomy): domain Bacteria; kingdom Bacillati; phylum Actinomycetota; class Actinomycetes; order Micrococcales; family Microbacteriaceae; genus Curtobacterium; species Curtobacterium sp. MCBD17_030. The sequence goes on from NZ_QKLI01000009.1 coordinate 92,526, forward strand.
GGTCGGCGCGCAACAGGATCGCGATCTGTTCGAGCTCGGCGCGGAGGACCTCCGGGCGGAACCCACTTCGGCGGAGGTCGACGAGCCCCTGGCTCGAGAGCCGGAGGGCGCGCTCCTCGTCGCCGAGGTGCGCCGCGACGAGAGCCTGCAAGCGGAGCGCCTGCCCGCGGGCGTGTGTCCGACCGGGGCGCCGGCCGAGTTCCGCAAGGTCGGTGATGACCGCGGTGGCGCGGTGGACGTCACCGGCGTGCACGAGGGCGCGAACGAGTTCGACGTCGATCCAGAGCCGCTTGCCCGGTTCGTCGATGCCGTGTCGCCGAGCGGCCGAGTACGCCGCCTCGAGGTCCTCGAGTGCTTCGTCCCAGCGCTCCGACCAGGCGTTGTCGAGCCCCGAGATGCCGACCCGGAGCAGCGCCCCGCGGCCCTCGGCCGCCGGGCTGAGGGGGGTCAGGAGGAGCTCGTCGAGCGCCTCACGGTCGTTCTGTGCGAGCGCCATGAGCCCTCTGGCGCGGTACAGGCTGGGTGGGAGCAGCGTCAGCGATCGGGCTTCGTGCTCGCTCTGCTCCAGCAGATCGTCGGCCACCGACAGCTGCCCGGCGAGTGTCTCGACGATCGACGAGTGCGACAGGCCCTGGACGATCGCGTACACCTCGCCAGCGGTCTTCGCGGCCCGGACGAACGCGCCCAGGTTCGCGCGCGACCGGACGAGGTCGTCAGCCTGGTACGGCCACAGCGCTTCCAGCGCGTCCGCGGTGTCCTCGAGCGCGGGGATGCCGGAAGAACGCTCGGTGGCGCGGAGCTCCGCGAGGAACGCGTCATCGACGCCGTCACCACGGTCGAGGCGGAAGTAGGCCGCCCAGGACAGCGCGGCGCGGCGCGCACGCGGAGCATCGTCGCGCGAGAGGAGGTCCTTCATGCCGATGAGCCGCGCGACAGAGGCGTCCTCGTGGCCCGGCATCGACGCCAGGCGCCAGGTCTCGAGGATGTTCCACCGGACGCTACCGACGTGTGCGACCCGTTGCAGGGCGTTCAGGCGACGGACCACGGCACCATGCCCACCGGTCCGCTCGAGTGCCTGGACGAGGACCGCGATCACACGGTCGTAGGTGGGCACGTCGAGCGTCTCGACGTCGAGCTCCGCCATGACCTCGAGTGCGAGTGCGGGGTCACCCACCGCGAACGCCAACTCCGCCGCGTCCGCAACGCGGAGCGCACGACCGGCCGACGCGTGCTCGGTCCGTGCGAGTGCCCGCCAGGCGAGCCGGAGCGCGGTCTCGGTCGCACCCGCTCGGCGTGCACGACCGGCCGCGTCCGCGAGTTCCGCTGCGAGCTGCTCGTCGGCACCGGGCGGTGTCCCGGCGTCCCGGTGCTCGAGACGTCGTGTCGCGGGCAGCGGGAGCTCCGCGACGGTCGCATGGAGGGCCCGTTCCTCGTCGGCGGAGAGCGCCTGGAGTGCGGCGGCCGCGAGCAACGGATGCGCGGCGGTGGCCCGGCCGGCCTCGTACCGGAACACGCGCCGACCGGCGCCGTCCGCCAGGGCGGTAGCTGCGCTCGGGCAGATGAGGGCGAGGTCGTCGACCTCCGCCGATCCGAGCACTGCGACGAGCTGGAGCACCGCGCGGACCGACTCGGGGAGTGAGGCGACGCGGTGCGCGACCGCCTCGACGACGGACCCGGTCGCCCACCGACGGAGGTCTCCCTCGGCCCGGGCGGCGGCGAGCTCGATGGCCCAGAGCGGGTTGCCGCCGCTCGCCTCGGCGACCTCCGCGAGCGTGGACGGCGTGAGTCCTCCGAGTCCGGCATCGGCGACGACCCGGCGGACGGACGTCGCCCCGAGGGGGACGACCGCCGCGACGTCGGTCGGCGCGAAGAGCGGGCGGACGGCGAGGTCCTCCGGCCCTCCGTCGGCACGCCGTGCGGCGACCACGGCAAGCGTGGACCCGACGGCCTGCCGCAGGAACGCCCGTTCCACCGTCCGTCGGGTCTCCGGGTCGAGCCACTGCCACTCGTCGATGACGAGCGTCGCGCCGTCCCTGGCGAGGGTGGTGAAGACCTGCGTGACCCCGGCCTGGACCATGACCGAGTTGATCCCCAGGCCCGTTCCGCGGCCGAGCACCGCGAGGAGGGACTCCCGCTGTCCCGTCGGCAGCTGCCGGAAGACCGCGTCCGGAACCGGTGCGAGGAGGTCTCGGAGGCCGGCGAACGGCTGCCGGTCGCCCTCGGTCGGGCGCACGAAGAGCACCGTCCGGCGGGTGTTGATCCGTCGGACCACCGTGTCGATCAAGTGGGACTTCCCGATCCCGGGCTCGCCGACCAGCATGAGCCGTCCCCCGGAGGTGGTCGCTGCGGTGACCGCCCGCGCCAGCAGCCCTCGGCGTTCCGGGGCAAGGCCCATCGGGTCGTCCTGTCCGTGCTGCTGCATCACGTCGTTCCTTTTTTGTAGACCATGCAATTCGATGGATGACGTTACATCAACCGAGTGGCACTCGAATTTGTGTCAAAGATCGGGGAGATGACGGTCCGGTGAACAACCGTGCGCCCCCCACCGTGGTCCCACTGATGCGGAACGACCGGCGGACCGGTGAGGATCAGCCGGTGGCCCGCAGCCCTCGACCGTCGCGAGGGACGTCCTGGCCACCGGGAGGAAGCACTCATGGACGTCGCCGGATCGATCTCGACCGCCCCGCTGTCGTTGAACACCATCCAGATCGACGCCGCCGACCCGCTCGCGCTCGCGTGGTTCTGGTCCGCGGTCCTCGGCGTCCCGGTCAACCCGGGCTCGACGACGGACAGCGCTTCGCTCGTGACGAGCAACCGGATCCCGTCGCTCGTGTTCACGCGGACCGAGGAGCCGAAGATCTGGCGCAACCGCATCTCGTTCCGGTTCGTCTCGGACGACACCGACGCGCACCTCGGTCGGTTGTTCGAGATGCATGTGCCGTTCATCCGCACCGCGGGCGGGCCGAGCGGGACCACCACGTGGGAGTTCCTCGACCCGGAGGGCAACGAGTTCACGCTCAGCGAGCGGTCCACGCTCCCCTGATCGACGGCTGTCGACAGAGGCCCAGCACCCCTGCCCCGGTCATCGTGGGAGCACGGAACACCCGGGGACGGTCGGGCGCTCGTCATGCCCGGAGCGCGACGCCGAACTGCCCCAGGTTCTGCCCGTCGAGCAGTTCCAGGAGCGCTGCCGGAGCACTGTCGAGGCCGGTCGTGATCGTCTCGATCGACGTGATCCTGCCGCTACGCCGCCACGCGCTGAGGACAGAGGTCGCCTCGGTCCACTCCGCGCGGAAGTCGCCGACGAGGAACCCCTCGAGGCGGAGGCTCCTCGTGATCGCCGTGAGCGCCAGGTCCTCGAACCCGGTGACACCGCGAGCACCGCCCTGGTACGCGGACGTCGCCCCGGAGCAGACGATGCGCCCGTGCCGGTTCATCCGGGGCAGGACCCCTGCGGTCACCGGGCCCGCCACGTTGTCGAAGTAGACGTCGATGCCCGACGGCACGGATCGGGTCAGGTCGTCGAGGAACGTGCTCGACCGACGGTTCACCGCCGCGTCGAACCCCAGGCGTCCGATGAGGGCGGTGTTCTTGTCGTCGGAACTGGTGATCCCGACCACACGCGCACCCAGCGAGCGAGCGATCTGTCCCGCCAGGTGCCCGACACCCCCGGCAGCGCCGGACACCACGACCGTCTCGCCGGCGGCGACCCTCCCGACCGTGGTGAGCCCGAAGTAGGCGGTCAGGCCGTTCTGCCCGAGGACGCTGAGGTACTGCTCGATCGGAGCCGGCGTCTCCAGCACCCGGAGCTGGTCCGCTCGCATGATCGAGTACCGCTCCCACCCCGCGAACCCGGCGACGAGCGACCCCACGGCCGGCCCGTCCTCCGGTCCCCGGAGGACCCGGCCGATCACCGTGCTCGGGATGGTCTCGCCGACGACGAGCTGCGGTCGGTAGGTGTCCATCTCCATGGACGCGCGTGCCGCCGCCGCGACGGACAGCATCTCGTTCTCGACGAGGACCTCGTCCGGCAGCACGTCCCGGAGCGGCTCGTCGTGCCGCTCGAAGTGCTGCAGCTGCAGGGGCCCCGTCGGGCGGGCGCGCATGGCGATACGGGAGTTGGTGACGGGCTGGCGCTCCGTCGAGGGGTCGAGCATGGTGTGGGTCCTCCTGGTGTCGGCCGACGGTGTCGTCGTGACGGTGTCGTCGTGCCGGTGTCGTCGTGCCGGTTCGTCCGTCGCGCGGGATCGGGTCCTCGCTCACTCGATCGCTGCGAGCCCGAGTTCCCAGAGGCCGTCTGCGGTGTCCGGGTCGATGGACCAGGACGCGACGCCGCTCTGCAGACCCGTGCCGCCCTCGACGACCGCGGCGGGTCGTCCGTCCTCGAAGTACCGACCGGTCACGTGCGCCGTGGCCGGCGCGGCCACGAGCGACACCTGGTCCGCTGCGCCCTGTGCCGTCGTCTTGAAGAACGCCGGCGTGTGCACCTTCCCGTCCTCCTCGTAGACACCCATCGACCGCAGGCTGACCGGGTCCACGTGCCGCTGCAGACGGGTCCGGATCCATCCCGGCGCGACCGCGTTGGCGGTGATGCCGTCGCCGGCCCACCGCCTGGCCATCCCGACCGCCATGAGCACGTCGGCGGTCTTCGACTGGGCGTACGCGACCCAGGGGTCGTACGGGCGACGGGCGAAGTGTGGGTCGTCGAGATCGAGCGGCGCGAGGAGCTGCGCCCCGGAGCTCACCACGACGATGCGCGCGTCCCCCGCGGCGACGAGGTGCTCGTGCAGTCCGAGTGCGAGCGCGAAGTGCCCGAGGTGGTTCGTGGCGAGCTGCATCTCCCAGCCGCTCGCCGACAACCGGCGCTCTGGGAGTGCCATCACCCCCGCGTTCGCGATCAGGCCGTCGAGCGGGCGGTCCCACGCACGGACGAACGACCGGACGGAATCGAGGTCGGCCAGGTCCAGTTGCCGGACGTCGACGTCTCCCGACCGGGCGAGGGCGTCGACGTTCGACGGGTCCCGCGTCGCGATGATGACGGCAGCTCCGGCGCCGACGAGTGCCTCCACGGAGGCGAGGCCGAGACCGGACCCACCCCCGGTGACCAGGTACCTCCGCCCGGTCAGGTCGACGCCGGCCAGGACGTCCGCGGCGGTCGTCCGGCGCTCCGGTGACGTGTCGTGGTGGTCGCCGGTGTTGTCGTGGTGATCTGTGTCCATCGGGAGCTCCTCGGGTCTTCGGCATTGTTCGGACAGTGTGTCCGGACAGATTGTCCGATCGAGTGAACCGTAGCACGAGCATCGGACAGCCTGTCCGGACATGCTGTCCGATGTGCGCTACGCTGCTGCCATGCCCTCCGTGACGCGTTCCGCTTCCAAGGCCCCCTCGCCCTCCTCGGTCGAGTCGCGCCTTCTCTCCGCCACGCAGGACCTCCTGGCGGGCGGGGCGCTGTTCACCGAGCTGAGCGTCGGTGCGATCGTCGAGGCTGCTGGCGTCGCCAGGTCGAGCTTCTACGCCCACTTCCCCGACAAGACGCAGCTCCTGCGCCGCTGCGCGGCGGACCTCGGCGACTCGTCCTTCGGACTCCTCGCAGACTGGGACCCTTCCGCCGTGTCCGCGCTGCAGGACCTGAGCGCGATCATGCGCCAGATCCTGGCCCACTACCGGGACAGAGCCCCGCTCCTCCGGGCCGTGGTGGAGGTCGCGGCCTACGACGCGGACACCCGACGGTTCTGGGACGACCAACTCGAGGTCTTCGTCCGGCATGCAGAGCTGCTGCTGCACCGAGAGCAGCATGCCGGCCGCACACCCCGGAGCGTGGACGTCGAGGTCGCCAGCAGGATGTTCGTCCACGGCGGCATGCAGGCCATCACCCAGCAGGTGCTCTCCGGCGCACCCGCACACGACTCGGCCGTCGCTGAGGAACTGTCCGCACAGCAGTGGTTCGGCTCGTTCCGCCGGCCGTCTGCCACATGACGAAGGAAATCGCATGACCACACGAACCGACCACCCCACGGTGCTCCTGGTACAGGGCGCCTGGCACCACCCGGACGCCTGGCTGCCGCTGCGCGGTGAGCTCTTCCTCCGCGGAGTGCGCACCGTCGTCACCGACCTCCCCAGCGCCGGAACGGCACCGACCGGGTCGATGCACGACGACGCGGACGCCGTCACGGCCGCCATCGCCGCCATCGCCGGTCCCGTCGTCGTCGTGGCGCACTCCTACGGCGGGATCCCGGCCACTGAGGCGACCGCGACTGCGACCGGTGTCACACAGTTGATCTACGTCGCGGCGTACGTACCGGACGTCGACGGGTCCATGTACACCCTCCACGGCGTCCCGGACCCCGAGGACGTCAGCGGCCTCGTCCCGACCGTCCCGGATCCGCGGACCACGTTCTACGGTGACCTGACCGACGAACGCGCTGCCGTCGCCGTCGCCCGGATGGTCGAGCAGACGCAACGCGCCTTCGTCGAGCGGGTCCGCGGGGCCGGCTGGAGGTCCGTGCCGACGACGTACGTCGTCTGCGATCAGGACCAGGCGATCCCGCCCTCGATGCAGGCCGCGATGGCAGCGCACGCCGGTGCCACGGTGCGGCACCTCGCCAGCAGCCACTCGCCGTTCCTGTCCGAGCCGGGTGCACTCGCCGACCTGGTCCTCTCGACCGTCTCGGCTGCCGCGGTCTGAGCGACGGCCGGCCCGGCTCCCCGGTCTCGTCGGGGGCCGGTCCGGCTCTCCCGCCGGGCCGACTCCCCGTTCCCGTCGTGCCTCAGAAGCAGTAGGTCCGCGTGGCGACGGTCTCGAACCCGAGACGCTCGTACACGCGCGCACCCTCGTCGCTCGCCTGGAGGTACGCCACCTCGGCACCCTGCTCGCGAGCCGCGTGCATCAGGGCCCAGGTGATCGCCGCACCATGGCCGTTGCGCTGGTGGTCCGGCAGCGTGCCGATCGCGTACAGGCCGACGATCGTCGGGGACGTCTGGACGGACATCCCCGTCGACACCACCTGGCCGTCATCGTCGGTGACCACGAACGCCGACACCTCCGGACGGGCGAGCACGGCGTCGTTCGCGAACGGTGCTGTGCCGGCGACGTCGGTCAGCCCGAAGGCGGTCGCCATGCACTGCTGGATGCCCGCGATGTGCGACCGCTCGGCAGGGCGCACAGCCCGCGTGACCGGAGGCGCCGCGATCTCGTCCAGCAGTCCCGTCGACATGGTCGGCAGCACCGCGGACCCCTCGTACCCGCGGTCGGCGGCCCACCGGGCCTGCTCGGCCGTGGGGGTGGCGCCGACCTGTGCGACGCGGACCCGCTGGTCGTCGCCGAGTCGGCTGAGGAGCCGGTCGAACTCGGCGGCGGGCTCGTCCGGTCGCGCGGTGACGAGTCCGTTCGCGGTGATCGTCCCGGCGCCGGTCCAGGCGACGGCGAGTTCATCGTCACCGACGAACCAGCCGTTCTCTGCGTGCTCGGCGATGAGACGGATGGTCCTGATGCGTTCCACGTCGAAGGAGTCGGCACGGCTCGGGATGCGGGAGGTTGGGTGGGTGGTCATCTGGGTTCCTTTCCTGGGGCGCAGTCCGGACCAGACCGGTACCGCGCGGATGAGTGGATCGGGAGGGCATCCCGGACGTGTCTCGGTCAGGCGTGCTCGGCCGTCACCGTGGCGAGCCACTCGTCGCAGGCCGCGGCGAAGCGTTCCGGCTGCTCTGCCCACGGCACATGGCCGCTGTCCTCGATGACGGCGAGGGTCGACCCCGCGATGCGCTCGACGATGCGGGCAGCCTGCGAGACGGGATCGCAGATGAAGTCGTCGTCACCGACGACCACCAGCGTCGGCACGTCGATCCGGTGGAGGTCGGCGAGCACGTCGTCACCCTGGAACCCGGACGCGTTGGCGTACCCGTTCGCGGTCTCGTCGATCTGGAGCGTGGGCATCACGGTCGCGGCGAGTTCCGGGTCGTGGAAGTAGAAGGGACCGATGGCGTCCAGGGTCTCGGTGATGCTGCGCGGCGTCGTGTCGGCACCGGTCATCATCGCGATCGCGGCATCGACGAAGCCGGGGCGGGTCTCGTAGAAGGGGTGGGTCCGGCGTCGTTCCATGGCTGCCAGGAGCTCACGGGTGCGCAGCTCGTCCGGCGCCGCGATCGCGTCGATGGCGATGATCCCGAGCAGGTGCTCACTGTGCTCGATGCCGTACGCGAGCACCTGCTGGCCGCCGGCGGAGTGACCGGCCAGGAAGACAGGAGGGGCGCCGAGGTGCCGGCGGAGACCCTCGATGTCGGCGACGAAGTGGGACAGGGTGTAGTGGTCGGGCTGCTCCGGACCGGTCGAGTCACCGCTGTGCCGGGTGTCGAAGTACACCACCGTGCAGTGCTGCTCCAGGGCCGGCTGCGGGAGCAGGTAGCTGATCGAGGGGCCCCACCCCGGTGACGGGAAGAGCATGACCGGGCCGGACCCGCGGACCTCGTAGTGGAGACGGTTGCCGTTGACGTCGGCCGTGTGGCTGCCCGGCGCGAGCCGTGCGACCAGGGCATCGACGTCCGACGGTGCCCCCGATCGGAGTGTGGGAGGTGCTTCAGGAGTGGTCATGCGGCGACGGTAGGACAGAGGACGACGCACGAGCGCCCGCGGAATCACCGAACCGGACGGAAGACGCAGCGTCGCCCGGCCCGCGGTCACCGTGGATGGTCGTGACGGGGACGTCCAGCATCGTGGAGAGCCGTCCGAAGGCCCAGTAGAAGCCGATCACCTGGATGACCTCGGCGACCTGCCGGTCGCCCAGCAGCTGCCTCGCCTCGGCGAACAGGCTGTCGGACACCCGCGGCGACAGCACCGTGCCCGCGGCGAATCGGATGACGATGGCGTCGCTCGCCGACAGCTCGGCACTGTCCGACCGTCGGTCGGCGATCAGCTCGCGCACCCTCGGCTCCACCCCGGCAGCGTCCGCGATCGGCTGGTGCTGCGCGTGGACGAAGTCCGCACCGGTGTTCGCCGCGACCGTCAGGACCACGACCTCCCGTGTCCTGGGCGGCAACTCGAGCGAGGTGAAGAGGGTGCCGGCGAAGCGGACGAACTGGATCGTGGTGCTCGAGGACAGCGCCATCATGCTGACCATCGGATCGGACGGCAGCGTGGACAGGAACGCCTCAACCTCGGCCGGCAGCGAGCCGGGCGCCGGTTCCGGCAGGCGCGTCATCGGACGGCGTCTTCGTCGGCCACGGCGAAGCCGACCTCGCTGAGGTGCTCGAACCGCCCGTCGCTGCCGACGGCGCCGAACACGGCGACCTCACGGTCCGCGGTCGTCCCGTCGGTGAACTCGACGTGGAAGCGATGCCGCTCGGCGTAAATCCGGCCGTCGCGGAGCTCGTCGACGACGACCGCTCCTCCGCGCACGATCCCGGCCCGCGACGCGACCACCATCGCCACGAACGCGGCGCGGTCCATGACGACGCCGTCACTCCGGTGCGTGTAGTCGGGGTGGTAGTACCGGTCGAGCACGTCGTGGACGTCCTCGTTCGGGTCGGCTTCGAACACGAGGTCGCGCAGTGCGTCGCTGATGCGGACGGGGTCCGTCCTGGTTTCGTCCTGGGTCATCCGGCGAGTGTTTCCATCCGCTTCGGGGGCCACGTCAGGGGAACCACCGGGATCCCGGACCGGGGGCGACCACCGGCTCACACCGGGACGGGGTCCGGACGCCGAACCGCGCTGGCTGCGTGACAATGGGCCCGTGGAGGACCTGACCAGGAGCGCGGAGGTCGCGCCGCGCGTGTCACGACGATCGGACGCAGTGCGGAACCGGCAGCGCATCGTGCTGGCTGCCGTGGCGACGTTCGCCGCTTCGGGGCTCCGGGCGACCGTTCCCGAGATCGCCGCCGCGGCCGGGGTCGGGACCGCCTCCGTCTACCGGGCGTTCCCGACCAAGGCTGACCTGGTGACCGCGGTCGTCGCCAGCGAGGGCGCAGCGATCGCGACCACCATCATCGGGATCAGCAGGCAGGCCCCCCGCGATGACGGGCTCGGGGCCGCGGTGTCGGCCCTGTTCGCCGCCCTGTCGGAGAACGGCCTGCTGGCGGACGCCCTGGCCGGTGAGGGCGCGGCGGCGTTCTCGGCGGCCGTGGACGCACTCTGGGTCCTGGCCGAACGCGGCAAGGACGTCGGCACGGTCGCCCGGGACACCTCCCTCTGGGACTTCACCCTGGTCCTCTGCGGCGTCGTGCGGCAGTTGCGTGCCTCCGAGGAGCGCGACCCGGAACGGTGGGCACGTGCGGCGACGCTCGTCCTGCGGGCTCTCGCTCCATGACGGTCGGCCGCGCCACGCCCACCGTCAGGACCTCAGCGGAACCACGGGACCTCATCGACACCCATTGAAACGAACACGGGTGTTCGTTTCACTGGCGGAAGCCGTACCGACCACCGAGGTCGTGATCCGCGGCCCTCCCAGAGAGACTCGCATGCCTGCTTCCACTTCGTCCGCCCACCCCACCACCACGGACGTGCTGTCCGGTGTCGACCTCACCGGACGCCGCGCCCTGGTGACCGGCGCGTCCTCCGGGCTCGGGGAGGAGATCGCCCGTGCACTGACCGCTGCCGGCGCCGAGACGACCCTCGCCGTCCGCGACCTCGCCCGCGGGGACGCCGCCGCCGACCGGATCGCCACCTCGACCGGACGGGGCCGGCCCCGTGTCATGGAGCTCGACCTGCTGTCCCCCGCCTCGATCTCGCGCACCGCGGCGGCGTGGACCGGCTCGCTCCACATCCTGGTCGCGAACGCCGGCATCATGGTGCCGCCGGAGTCCAGGACCGCCGAGGGGTGGGAGTCGCAGTTCATGACGAACCACCTCGGCCACTTCGCCCTCGCCGAGCGCCTGCTGCCGGCACTGACCACCGCCAGGGACGCGCGCGTGGTCCTGGCGAGCTCGAACGCGCACCTGCTCGGCCCGGTCGACGTCGACGCCCTGGCTGGGCAGGCAGAGCCGTACGAGCCGTGGTCGGCCTACGCCGTCTCGAAGACCGCGTTGATCCTCTTCGCCGTCGAGGCGAACCGACGCTGGAGTGCCCGCGGGATCACGGTCAGCGCCTACAACCCGGGCTTCATCCAGACCGGCCTGCAGAAGAACCTGCCCGCCGAGATGCGGGTCTCCACGGCGGGTGCGAAGACCCTCTCCGAGGGCGCCGCCACCCCGGTGTTCCTCGCCGCTTCGCCAGACGCCGCCTCCGCCGGCGGCAAGTACTTCGAGAACGTCGCCGAGGCACCGCTCGCCGTCGACGAGGTCCGGGACATGAGCCGACCGGAGACCTTCCGCGGCGTGGCACCGTTCGCCCTCGACGAGGACACGGCGGCGAAGTTGTGGGCACTGTCGGAGACGGCCACCGAGGACTGGTGAGTCCGCTGCCCTCGGCGCGCCGGTGCTTCCCCGGAGATGGTCGGTGACGCCGAGGGTCTGCGGCTCGCAGCAGCCGCTGGTCTCAGTGCGACCACGGGCGCGACGGCACGGAGGCTGCTGGAGGTTGCGAACAGAAGGTGCACCGTGACCCAGACCCCACCAGTACCCGCTTCCGAGCCCGGCACGGCCGGAGGGCCGGAGGGCCGGACGGCCGGACGGCCGGTGCCGTCGAGCGCTCCGCAGCCGCCCTCGTCGGGACGGCTTTCTCACCCGGCGACGCCGCCTCAGCGGGCGGTGCTGACGACGAGCACCACGGCGAGGACGATCCCGTGGACCAGCGACGTGGACGAGGACAGCTGGAGCGACGCGATCAGCCCGGGGGCGTTCCGAGCGCGGGTCCCGGCGAGCACCGCCGGCACGGCCAGCACGAGGGACACGGCCGCGATGAGCACGAGCGGGCGCTCCGGGACGATGACGAGCAACAGGAGGTACGGCAGCAGCATGAACACCGCGTAGGCGGTCCTCGCGGCACGGCCGCCGATGACGACGGCGAGCGTCCGCTTGCCGGCCTGCTGGTCGGGCCCGATGTCCCGGATGTTGTTCACCATGAGCACGCCGGACGCGAACAGCCCGAGGGACGCGGCGCCCACCCAGCCCTCGAGCGTGGTGTGCCGCGTCTGGACGAACTGCGTGCCGAGCACGGCGACGAGACCGAAGAACACGAAGACGGACACCTCACCGAGTGCTAGGTACCCGTAGGGGCGGCGACCGCCGGTGTAGTACCAGGCGGCCGCGATCGTCACCGCACCGACGAGGAGCATCCACGACAGCTGGGTGATGAGGACGATGACCAGGCCCGCGACGGCCGCGATCGCGAAGAAGGCCAGCCCGACGTCGAGCACCGCGTCCGGCGTCGCACGCCCAGCCCCCGTGAGTCGTGGCGGGCCGACACGGAACGTGTCGGTCCCGCGCACGCCGTCCGAGTAGTCGTTCGTGAAGTTCACGCCGATCTGCAGGCCGAGGGCGACGACGAGGCAGAGGACCGCGATGAGCAGGTGGTGGTCGCGGCCGAAGTACCCGCTCCCGGTGACGTCCCCGGCTGCGGCGACGCCCGTGCCGAGGACCACCGCGACGATGCTGAGGGGCAGTGTGCGCGGACGGGCGCCGGCGATCCAGTCGCGGACGCCGGGGCGGGGGACGCCGGCCTCCGCGGGGTCCGTCAGCACAGCGGACGACCGGGGACGGAGAGGAGCACGATGACGTTCATCGTCAGAGGCTGTCCGCTCCGGCGTGCGCCCGCGTCGGTGGGACCACCGGTCCTGGACGGGGAACGGGTGTCGGACCGACGGGTCGCCTGGCCCCTCGGCACCATGGACGGCACCACCCGCAGACCGAAGCACCGAAGAACCGGAGGACCGACCTTGCCGATCGCCCACACCCGCTTCACCGACGTCGAGTACCTCGACGAGGGCCCCCGGACCGGCACACCCGTGGTGATGGTCCACGGGTTCCCGGACCACCCGGGGACCTGGGACGGCGTCGTCTCCCTGCTGCCGAGCGGACTCCGGATCATCCGCCCGTTCCTCCGCGGGGTCGGCCGCAGCCGGGTCGTCGCGCCCGAGGCCCGGTCGGCACAGGTCGCCGCGCTGGCGACTGACGTCCTCGACCTCCTGCGCGAGCTCGCGCTCGGACCCGTCGTCCTGGTGGGCCACGACTGGGGCGCGCGAGCCGCCCACGCCGTCGCCGCACTCGCGCCGGAGGCGGTCAGCGGCCTGGTGACCGTCGCCACCGCCTACGGTCCGTCGTCCCTGCTCCACGGCCAGGAGGCGCTCGACGAGGTGTCCGTCGCGTGGTACCGCTACTGGCTCTGCACGCAGGCGGGTGCCGACGCGTTCCGACAGGACCCGGAGGCCCTGGTCCGGTGGGCGTGGAAGCACTGGTCGCCGGCGATCACCCTGTCCGACGGAGAACTCGCTCAGGTCCTGCGCGCGGTCGGCACCGACGACTTCGCCGACCACGTCGTCCACTACTACCGCCACGGCACGGGCGAGGCACCGGGAGTGGCGGTGTACGCCGAGACCCAGGAGTTCCTGGACGGCTGGCCGCGGATCCCCACGCCGGCGACCTTCCTGCACGGCATGGACGACGGCTGCGAGACGCCGACACTCGCGCGCGCGAACGCACCGTACTTCGCCAGCGGACGGCATCTGATCGAGGTCGACGAGACTGGCCACTTCCTCCAGCGGGAGAACCCCCAGGCGGTGGCTGACGCAATTTCGCAGTACCTCTGACGGACGCGGAGAGGCCCTCCTGAACTGTTTCCAAATCAGGAGGGCCGTCGCCCGGCCGTGTCAAGCGATCCAGCCGGAGCGTTCGGCCACGGCCTACCCGTCGTCGCCCGCGATCACCTGGCTGGCCAGGTCGGCAGCGCCGAAGACGACCACGCCGACGATCCAGGCCAGACCCGCGACGGCCAGGGAGAGGAAGAGCGACCGGCGCGTGATCCTCATGCTGTCCGTGTACCCACCACCGTCGCCCTGGATCACGCTCGCGGGTAGTCGATGTAACCCACGTCGCCACCGCCGTACATCGTCGCACCGTCGGGTTCGGCGAGCGGCTTCCCGTTCTGCAGCCGCTCCGGGAGGTCCGGATTCGCGATGAAGTTCGCCCCGAACGACATCAGGTCCGTGGTGCCGTCCTCGATCAGGATCAGTTCGTCCGGACCGGTGGGTCGGGGGTGTGTGTCCGGGTTGAGGATGAAGGTGTTGGGCCAGGCGGCTCGTATCTCTTCGGTGAGCGCGCGACCAGCCGACTCCATCTCGTGCAGGTGAGCCAGGTCGAGCTCCGCGAGCCGGGACACGAGTGGGAGGTACGTGGCCGCCAGGTCAGTTCCCTCGTTGATGTCGTTCAGTGCGATCCCGGGCGAGATCCGGAAACCGACCCGTTCGGCGCCGATCTCGGCGCTGACCGCTGTGGCCACCTCCACGGCGAAGCGGATGCGGTTCTCGACGGAACCTCCCCACCGGTCGGAGCGCCGGTTGGTGTGCGGCGACAGGAACTGGTGGATGAGGTACCCGCTCGCGCCGTGCAGCTCGACTCCGTCGAATCCCGCCTCCAAGGCGTTCCGCGCTGCGCTGGCGAAATCCGCGATCGTCCGCTCGATCCCTGCTTCGGAGTACGCGCGCGGCTCGACGTAGTCCTGCATGCCGTCATGCGTGAAGGTCTGGCCCACCGGCGTCACCGCGGAGGGCCCGATCGGGGGTAAGCCGTCCGGGCGGATGTCCGGATGCCCGATCCGGCCGGCGTGCATGAGCTGCGCGAGGACGACCCCGCCCTCGTCGTGGACTGCAGCGGTCACCTGCTTCCACGATTCGACCTGCTCGCCGGAGTGGATTCCAGGGGTGTTCGTGTAGCCGTGACCCTCCTCGGAGGGCGACGTGCCCTCGGTGACGATGAGGCCAGCAGAGGCGCGCTGAGCGTAGTAGAGCGCCATCGACGGTGTCGCGGTCCGTGCCGGTTCGGGCGCACGGCTGCGCGTCATCGGCGACATCACGATGCGGTTGCGCAGCGAGCGTCCGGCGAACTGGTAAGGAGCGAAGGGGTCGATGGCGCCGGTGAGGGCGTCCTCTGGGCGATCAGGCGCGTCCTGATTCGGAGTCATGGCTGTTCCGATCTCGTTGCTGGTGTCTGGGGCTCGTGCCTGGTGGCTTCCTGCCCTGTCGTGATGTTTGCTGCCGCCGTTCGCCTCGGCATCAGCGGAACTACCGAGGGTGACGTCGTCTGACGATGCGCCGTCACCCTGCCGAGGAAGTGGGCGACGTGCGCGTCGAACGCTGCCGGGTCGGCGCTGCGTTCCAGCCCGTGCGGGACCGGCGGGATCGACGCCATGGTGACGTCCACGGGATGCGCTGCGGCGCGCTGGCAGATGCTCCGTATGGTGCGTCCCGGTCTGCAGCGGAGTGGAGGACGAGGGTCGGAACCGCTGACAACGGCGGGCGGAGGTGGGTCCGCCGGAGGGGGACGGCAGGCCGACGGCCTCGAACTGAGGCTCTGCGTTGATGCTCATCCAGTGCAGTCGGCGCACGGACTCGCCCTCGGTCTGCGCGGCACCCGCGGCAGCACAGACACCCGATCGACGCGATGAGCCTTGACCTCGGCCGCGCCATCACGCTCGGCGATGCGGCGAGGTGAAGCGGTCCTCTCGGAGGAACACACCACCTATCCACCAGCGCCACCCAAGAAGAAAACCCCCATGCGAACGGGGGTTTCTGTGGCGGTACCGGTGGGATTTGAACCCATGAGCACGACCTCAGGACACGGGCGAAGCAGCGAGATCTGCGTCCTGACGGGGAAGATGGACGCAGTTGCTCCCACCTTCGCAGGCCTCGCAACCGGCTCTCCGTTACTGCTCGGTTACCGGGCGGATGACGGAAGAGCGGCTAGCAAAACCAAATCGGACATATGAGTATCGGCTCCAGACCCTGTCACCGTCGGTTACTGCGAAACGCGAGCGGAGGGAGGGGGAGGCAGGGTTCCGATAGGGGATCCTCGACCGAGACGGGGCGGTCTGAGTAACGAGACCACTCAGCGATTACGGTGATCGCATGAGCACCTTGCTGTCCGTGACGGATCTGACGCGGCTCCTCGACCCCATGTTCGACTCCATGCTCTCTCCTCGTGAACGTAAGGCGCTCACCGTTCGAGTCGAGCGGATCACCGACCGACAAGAGCTCTTCGACTCCGATATCGTGGAGAGCGGTTCGGCCCGCCTTCGCTGGGCGGTGTTCGGCGAGGACGGGAGCTCAGGAACGCTGCAGCTGGCTGGCGGCACCCAAGAGATGGTGCTCTCTGTCCAAAGCGATCTGCAGGACTTCCTCGCAGAGTCCTCGTTTGCCTGGGGTGAGCTTCGCGAACCCAAGGACCGGACCTAGTCAGCACCTGTCTGCCTGCCCGGTAGCCCATCGGCTACCGGGCCCGTTGGTTCAGGAGGTCGAAGTGCGAGTCGATTGGAGCAGTTGCCGTGCCCGTGCCGCTGTCGCCTCAGATCGAGGTGCCCGGCCGGGCGGTCAGCCTTCGCTGACGTCCTCGCGCATGTTCGGGTCGAGGTTCCCGGTCCACAAATTCGTTGCGAGTTCGTGTAACTCCGAGGGATCAGACGCCGCATACCCATCCGACACGAGTGCCGTTTGGTGGCCTGCCTCATCGATCATGCTCGTGACGACGGTCGCTGGCTCGACCGTGGGGCCGGCGAAGACTGCCCAGTTCCCGGTGCTGTTCGGGTCGCCGTTCCGGGCGATCAAGCACACGCCGCCGCTCGTTGTCGCGGCGATCCAGTACCTGGTTCCTTCCCGCTCTACGACGAAGCGCTGACTGTCCGGCACGATCTGCTTCGGCTCGAACGCATCGTCAGCTGGGAACGCGTCGGTCGCCGTGGCGGGACGCGAGAGGACGGCAAAGTGCCGGGATGCCAGTTCGATGGGGTTGCCGGAAGCAGCAACCGACGTCTGGGTTGCGGAGGGAAACGCCTTTGGTGTCGTTCCTCCATCGGTGCAGCCTGCGGTGGCCATCGTCATACCGACGGTCGCCGCGACGGCGGATGCAATGGCGAACGTCCGTGCTGTTCGGGTCCTTCGTTTCATGTCTCCCCCTCATCGCAGAAACTAGCAGCGGCCAGCGGGCTTGCGGAATCTCGCCAAGTGCCGGCCCTCGCTCCGTGGCCGTGGAAGCTTGAGATGTCAAGCTCCGCCGTCTTGAACGGATGGTTCATCGGCTTCGTCGTGACTGGGGCATGCCTCGAAGTCGGCGGTCGAGGCGGTCTCGATAGCCGGTGGGCTACCGAACGCCGCCTCGGTCGCTCTTGGTCGTTCCAGAAGGGGATCGTCTACCGTACGGGGAGGGCGCCCTGGACGGTGCCTAGTAGTGGATCGGCTGCCGGGCGGCCAGAGCTGATCACCCGGCCCACCACTACATCAAGAACTCGATCGCTGGTTCTACTCCTTCGGTCATCAGGCTCCAGCTCGGCCGAGCGAAGTCCTCGCGCTTCAGGCGGACCCGGATCTCGTCAATGACCTCATCGGCGCGGGTTTGGGCGCGAGTGACGCCGTTGACTTCGTACCCGAGCTTCGTGGACACTCGAAGGGACGGCTCATTCCAAGCGACCGCGCTCGACTCCGCCCACTCAGCTCCTAGGTGATCGAACGAGAACAGCAGCAGCGCCGCCCGCATTTCGGTACCGAGTCCAAGGCCCTGATGTGCGAGCGCAAGCCACGACCCGCTCTCGACGGTCTTGCGGGCGGCGAAGCGGCGAGCGTGCAGCTCCTGGACCCCGACGGGCGTGCCCTGGTGGAGCACGGTGAAGCTCACGCCCCACGAGTCACGGGCCATCCCGGACCGGAGCTTCCAGTGGTACTGCGCCATAGAGCGAGCCAACGTCGTCGGTTCTGCGTCCGTCCATGGGACACCGAACGGCATCCGAGCGGGATCGTGCACGCCGGAGAGGGCCGCGTCGACGAGCCCCGGGAGATCTTCGTCGCGCAGGGGTCGTAGCTCTAGTCGAGGAGTGAGGAGTCGCAGCCCGAACAAGGGCCAAACTTGGTCGAGATCCATCGCCCAACGATAAGAGAGTGGCGCCGGACATTACGGCCCTCCCGATGTCCCGTTGGCCGATCGGCTACCGGACAGCGGGCACCTACACTCTCCATCGTGAGTAGACGGAGTCCGGGTCCACTCTTCTTCCGACGCCCGAAGCCCTTCGCCGGCGGGGAGGTCTGGATCGTCCAGCACGACGATTCACCGCACAACACAGTCCTGGGCGTCTTCGCCACAGACGACGAGGCATACGCCTTCATGGACACGGTCAAGGACGACTAAGAGAACGGCGTGATCTGCTCAAGCTTCTCGATCCCGTACCGGTCCACCGATGGCGCCGTTCGATACCAGGCCAGGGACTGACGTCGACGTCCGTTGGCCGATCCCCTACCGGTCGATGTTGCGCCGGGGTTAGCCTGCGATCGTGACAGCGGGGGCAACACGTTCAGCGCAGGCGGAGCAGCGGTTGCGCGTGCGAGCTGCGCTCGTGATGGCGGCGGTGTTGGCGTGGGTGCCTCCGGCCGCAGTCGTCACCGTTCGTCTGAGCTGGAAGACGGTTCCTTCCCGTGTTCCGGTGAACTGGTATGGAGCGGGACCTGACCAGTGGGCCTCTGTACGTTCCGCTTTCTGATCGTGCCCGGCATCGTCGGAGCAGCGGTGTGCAGCCTGTTGGTAGTGCCCTTGTCGTCAGATGTGTCGCGTCGGGGCGCGGCACTCACTATGGGAGCGCTGTCCGCGGGGACCGGGGCCATCGCGTTCTTGTGGCTCGCGATGGCGCTGACCGCTGCAGAAACCGGGGCACCGTTCCTGGTCGTCCTCGCCCCACTTGGTTGGGGTGCGCTGCTGTTCGGAGTCGCGCTGCTCGCGAAGGGATGAGCAGCCCGGTAGCGGATCGGCTACCGGGGTTGCCGATTCGACCTCGGCGATGGAGCGGCCGATACGCTCCCACCATGAGCCTCATGACTTCCTGGCCTGCGCGACGGTGAGCATCGAGTCTTTCGACGTTGAACCGATCGACCATCGCAGGTTGGTTCGATGGCTGCTCGGCCTGATGGCTGCAGTCACTGGTGTTCTTGCGATCATCGGGTGGCCCCTGCCGGTGCTCCCGGGAAGATTCGTGCGGACGGACGCGTGGGAACGCACGACCGCCCTCATCGAAGCATGGTGGACCCACGACGGTTGGCGAATGTCCGGTGCGTCATGGTTCTGGGGTGGGGTCGCGATAGGCGCGACAACTTGCGCGATCATGATCAGTGCCGCAAAGGAGCGACCATGGCGCAAGACCTTGCTCCTGACCGTGTTGCCGGGGGGCGTCATCGCAGCGCTGGGCCCGTTGGTTCAGGTCGTGTTGGGAATCCGGTGGTCGAACTACTCAGACAGCCACGACAGCCGGTCCACGATCATCGTGTACGCAATCGGACTGGCCGTGGCGGTGGGGTTTCCGTTTCTGCGCGGATGGGTGATGCGCGGCCGCGAGCAGAGCGACGGCGACGGCGTGCTTCGACGTTGACACACCGAAACCACTGGTTCAAGACGAGTCGCTGAGGCAAATCGTTGTTGTCGGAGGACCGGCGCAAGACGACTCGCCCGTCCCCTAACTCTCGCCCCGTGTGCGTCCGCTAGACCATCGTTCACCGGGACGGCGCCGACCGCCTCGCTTCCATTCTGCGTGCGGCGCCTACCTTCGCAGTTGCCTGGTGAACTCCAACAAGGCGTCAGCGGCACCTGGATGATCCTGTGGCCGATGTCCGTAGCCGGTCAGGGTCATCCGTCGGGAACGGTGCAGCTGCGAAGCAATTGCTTCGTACTCCTCGTTCCATCCTCCGGTGATCACGAGCATCGGCACGTCGACGTCCGACGGCGTATCCAGGGTCCACGGCCCAGGGAGCCTACGCTGCCGATCGGCAGCCAGGAGTTCGTCCGGGCTCACCGGCGGTGGCACAGCAGTGCCAGTCAGGGCTGCTGCGAACGCGACAGCGAACTGCGCACTGCCCATCTCGGCCGCGGCTTCGAGCACTGGCTGTACGCGGTCGATATGGGCCTCGACTGCCGCGTTGCCTCGAGCCAGCGCGTACGCAGCAGGCTCGAAAAGCACCAGCCCTGCGATCAGGTCGGGCCGGCGAGCTGCGGCGCGCATTGCGATCGGCCCACCGTACGAGTGTGCGACGACGACAGCGCCCGGCGAGCAAGTGCCGATGAGCGTCGACTCCCAGCCATCTTGCTCGAAGGCGACAGCTGCGCCGTCCCCGTAACCAGGCATCACCGCAAACCCAGCGTGCTCGATGTGAGCCGCGACGGGCCAGGCGCGGTCAAAGGTCCGATTCGATCCGTGCAGGAAGACGACCGCTCTCTCGCGGTTCACGAGAAGGGCGTCTGCCATGACTGAAACGCTAGCAACCGTGGCTCCGCTCGTTGCAGCGGAGAACGCCCGATCAAGGATCCTCCATCGGACAGACGACCTACGTCGAGTGAGGGTGCACCGCCTGACGGAGCGCTAGGAACGATGATCCCGCGTGAGCGCCCTCATGCCGGCTGCGATGAACAACAGTCCAGGGACTACGAGGACGACCGCGAAGATGACTTTTCCTGCGCCGTTGGTCGGGCTGAAGATCATCTCGGCTATTCCGAACAGGACGAAGACCGCTCCAAAGATGATGGCGGTCTTTGGCTTTTTGGCGTTAAGCACTGGCACAGGTCCTTGCTCTGGTTTCGGTCCGACGGGTGCGAGTCTCGCGAGAAGAGTCAATCAGTTGGAACTGGGGGCTGTAACGAGCCGCACCTGCGCTTTAGGCAGGAGGGGACTGCTGCAGGTTGAGTTGACTCGTTCGTTTAGGCCGCGAGTGCGACCTGTGGGTTGATGATCGTCTCGTACTCGATAGGGGTCAACTTCCCCAGACCGCGCTGGCGTCGTTTCCGGTGATACGTCGCCTCGATCCAGGTGATGATCGCGAGCCGGAGCTCTTGCCTGGTCGCCCACCGTTTCCGGTTCAGGACATTCTTCTGCAGGAGGGCGAAGAACGATTCCATTGCAGCGTTGTCGGCGCACGCGCCGACTCGGCCCATCGATCCGAGCAGACCGGCGTCGCCGAGCGCGTGAACGAACTTCTTCGACCGGAACTGGCTGCCGCGGTCCGAGTGCACGACCGTTCCGGCCGGGTTCCGGCGGTCCACCGCCATCTGTAGGGCCGCGACAGCGAGCGAGGACCGCATGCGATCGCTGATTGAGTAGCCCACGATCCGACGGGAACAGGCGTCCTTCACCGCACACAGATAGAGCTTCCCCTCACCCGTCGGATGCTCGGTGATGTCCGTCAACCACAGCTTGTCGAGGTCCGGCGCCGTGAACGCACGTCGAACCCGGTCGTCATGCACCGGCGGCCAGGCCTCGCGATTCAGGCCGCGCTTCTTCGCATGCAACGACCACAGCTGCTGCTGCGAGCACAACCGCCACACCCGACGCTCGGACACCCGATGGCCGGCTGCATGCGGGTCGTCGGCGATGAACCGGTACCCGAACGTCGGGTCGTCCCGGTGCGCGTCGATCGCGGCGTTGGTGAGGTGCGCGTCCGCCCAGTCGCGATCGGTTACCGGACTGGCACGCCACCGATAGAACGCCTGCTTCGAGAAACCCAACACCCGGCAGGCCACCGCGACCGGGATCCGGTCGGCGGCGAGTTCGAGGACCAGCGGGTACATCATTTTGGGAGATGCGCCTGCGACAGATAGGCGGTCGCCCGACGGAGGATCTCGTTCTCCTGCTCGAGCAGCCGAATCCGTTTCTGCGCGTCCCGCAGCTCCGCCTGCTCAACGGCTTTCGCCGACGGCGCCGCTGCAACATTGACGCCGTCGTCACGGTCCGCGAGCCGCAGCCAGCGGGCCAGGCAGGACTCGGACACACCGAAGTCCCTCGCGACCTGCCGCACCGACGTCTCACCCTTCCGGGCGACCGCAATCACATCACGGCGGAACTCTTCCGGATACGCCTTCACCATGGCGCACATCCTTCCAACAGGAGCCAACGCCCCTACCCGTCAGGAGTCAACCAAACCTGCAGCAGTCCCGTCCGCGGGATGCCGAGCTAGCACGGCGGTGAGTACACCCCCGACCAGAAGGACCAGACCGAGGCCGGCGATGAAGAACTCGCCAATGACGTCCGGGGCATCGAAAACAGCATGCTCGTCAAACCAGGTCCCGAGGATCGCGCCGTCGACGTAGTCGATGACCATGATGACCAGGCCCAGGAAAGCCGAAAACCAAGCCCACAACCGCTGCATGCATCTGAGCATGGCCGATGGGACAGCCGTACTGCTGAAAAACGCTACGTACCCGAGCAGCTCCGCGGCTCGCGTCGATCTCACGGCCCTGGTCAAGGCAGGAGAGTGGCAGGGGCTGGCCGTTGCGAAATCTGACATAACGTAAATTATCGGCGCATCTCCGGCTCATACGAAGCAGCAGCACTCAGCTGATTAAGCCGATACCTCATGGAACCTGCTCAGGGACTCGATCACCACGGCGACCCCCGTCGTCGATGGTGCGGACGTCGGGAAGATTTCTCCGTGGTGAGTTGGTCGCGATCGGGGGGGGCTACTCGCGCGTGTCCGCAGCTCTGTATCGGTGTCGGACGCACATGCGAAGCCTCATGCCGCCGACTGGCGTTCGCCGGTTTGCGTCGAGACGGCGACGAGTGCGAGCGCGACGAGTGCGGCCACGCCCGCTGCAAGGAGCACGGCCCACGCGCCGAGGTGGAGTGCACCCGCACCGAGGACAGGTGCGACTGCGATGCCGACGTATGTCGCGGTCGAGTACCACGACAGTGAGACGCCGACCTCTGCCGGGTTTGCCGTGACGAGGACGGCCTGGATCCCGATCTGCGGCGCGATGGCGACGAGGCCCCATACGGCGTAGAGCAGGATCGCGCCCGGCAGAGATTGGGTGGACACGGACAGCGCCGCGTAGACAGCTGCCATCGCGATGAGGCCGAGAACGGTGGCCCACACGCCGCTGCGCCGATCCACCGCAATTCCACCGAGCCATGTCCCCACCAGGGTCGCGAGCCCGAAGGAGAGCAGCACGACGGCGAGCACGCCGGGACGCCCGCCGACGACCGGAGCGAGGACCTCCGAGGTGAAGACGTAGAGCACGTTGAACGACACCATGTAGGACACCATCGCGACCAGCGCGAGGAGAATCCGTCGATCCGCGAGGATACTGAAGCGCTCCCGCAGCGACCGCGCGGCAGCACCGGGAATGCCTGTCATCGTCAGCCCGAGCGTGACCGCGAGGAGCCCGGCGAGCACCGCGATGCCGACGAGCGCGGCCCGCCAGCCGATTCCAGCAGCGACCGCCGCGCCGAGCGGCGACCCGAACGCGATCGCGCCAGCGAATCCTGCAGTGACGATGGCGATCGCGCGTCCGCGGTGGTGCGGCTCGACGAGCGTCGGGGCAGCCGCGGTTGCGGGTGGCACGAGGGCCGCGCCGCCGAGCGCGGCGACGACTCGTCCGACGATGAACACGTCGACGTTTCCTGCCACCGCCGTGACCGCGGTGCCGATCGCGACCAACGCCATCCCAGTCGTGAGGAGGCCCCGGCGCGGGACCACCGCCAGGAACGTGGCGACGAGGGGTGACGCCAGCGCGACGACGGCGGCGTACCAGGTGATCGCCGTGGCGACCGTCGCGGTGGAGGTGCGCAGTCCCTCGGCGAGGTCCGGTAGGACGCCGGCGATCACGAACGCGTTCGTCCCGACCACGAACAGTGCAGCAGCGAGGACCCACAGGCGCGCCAGTGCAGCAGCGCCCATGCCACGGGCCGGATACGATCGTTCGAAGGATGTCATACGGACACGCTAGTGGACCGTTAGATATTCATCGAACGATTGGAGGCGCATGCCCGACTACCCGAGCGCCGACTTGGCGGACATCCCGCTCGAGACGGTCTTGAAGGCGCTCGGCGATCCCACCCGGCTCGAGATTGTGCGGATGCTCGCCAACGGCGCGCCCTTGCCGAAGAACGACGTCTGGGCTGCGTTCGCCGCGTCGAAGGCGACCTGTTCGTACCACTTCAAGACCCTCCGCGAGGCGGGCATGGTGGTGTACGAGGTCCACGGTCGTACGCACGACATCCGCCTTCGCGTCGAAGAGCTCAACCTGCGGTTTCCCGGCCTGCTGCTGGCTGTGACCTCGGGCGCGTGCCACTGAGGGTGGTGTTCGCTCGGCCACGCGCCGAGAGCGACAGCGTCGGGGCTGTCGATGGCACCTCGGAGTAGCCGACACGGACATGACGGCGGGAGTCTCGATCGCCAAGACCGACCCCGCGGACGTGGCGCGCGCGACCCTGGACGGGGTCGAGCGCGACGACTACGAGGTCGTGATGGACGAGCAGGCTGCGTTGATCAAGCAGATGCTCGCTCGTGACCCGAAGGAGCTGTACGCGGTCGTGGCTCAGATGCTCGCACCGTAGAAGCGCCCCGGTGGGAACGTCCCGATAGCCGCAAAAAAGCCCGGTGACGGGGCGTCAAACGCTACGTACCCGAGAAGCTCCGCGACTTATTTCGATCTCACGACACTGCTCAAGGTTGCCTGCGTGCAAGCTGACATAAGATACGTTATCGGCACATCGCGGAACGGAGAGGTGCTTCTCGCGGCGGGACCATGACGAGATGTGTACCGACGGCAGGCTAGCCGCTGCCATCCGCGCTGAAGAGCGGCGAGGGTCGGTTGGTCGAGGACAGTAGCGAATCGGTCGCGTATGACTTCTGCGAGCGAGCTGGGGTCGAGTGTGATCTCGGTCCTCGCGGCTCCGACGGTCTCGATGAGCCGTTTGTTGCCCGGGTCGTGTGACCTCGTTCTGTTCCGCCCCGGGTTCAGTAGAGGCTCGGTAGTGCCGCTTCGACGGTAGTCGGAGCGGGGTTGTGACGGTAATGGC